>QFQM01000043.1 GCA_003243255.1 Flavobacterium psychrophilum
CTCGTCAAGAAGCACCACACAGTATGGTTTTCTGCGTACTTTTTCAGTAAGCTGACCACCTTCTTCGTAACCAACATATCCCGGAGGCGCACCTACAAGTCTTGAGATGGCAAATTTCTCCATGTATTCGCTCATGTCGATACGTACTAGCGCATCTTCAGAGTCAAAAAGCTCTTTAGCGATTACTTTGGCTAACTGTGTTTTACCAACACCTGTCTGACCAAGGAAAACGAATGAACCTATCGGTTTGTTAGGATCTTTCAGACCTGCACGGTTACGTTGTATTGACTTGGCAATTTTTGCAACAGCTTCGTCCTGACCGATAACCTTACCTTTAATAAGTTCTGGCAGTTTAGCAAGTTTATTACTTTCGGTTTGGGCGATACGGTTTACAGGAATACCTGTCATCATCGATACTACATCGGCAACATTGTCTTCGGTAACGGTAACGCGGTTGTTTTTAGAATCTTCTTCCCATTGCTCCTGAGCTATGGCAAGGTCTTTCTCTATACGTTTCTCGTCGTCGCGAAGTTTGGCAGCTTCCTCGTATTTCTGTTTTTTAACAACAGAGTTTTTAAGTTCGCGAACCTCTTCAAGCTGTCTTTCAAGATCCAGGATCTGTTTTGGAACATCAATGTTAGTAATGTGAACGCGTGATCCTGCCTCGTCAAGGGCATCAATAGCCTTGTCCGGAAGGAAACGCTCGCTCATATATCTGTCAGTAAGCTTAACGCAGGCTTCAATAGCTTCCGGCGTATAGATTACGTTATGGTGATCCTCATATTTATTCTTGATGTTGTTCAGGATAGTAATAGTCTCAGCTACACTTGTAGGATCAACGATCACTTTCTGGAAACGACGCTCAAGGGCTCCGTCTTTCTCGATATACTGTCTGTACTCGTCAAGGGTAGTGGCACCAATACATTGGATTTCACCTCTTGCAAGAGCTGGTTTAAACATATTGCTTGCATCAAGTGATCCTGTTGCACCACCGGCACCTACAATAGTATGTATCTCGTCAATGAAAAGGATAATATCATCATTCTTTTCAAGTTCGTTCATAACCGCTTTCATGCGCTCCTCAAACTGGCCGCGGTATTTTGTACCTGCCACTAAGCTGGCAAGGTCAAGGGTTACCACGCGTTTGTTGAAAAGGATGCGCGATACTTTTTTCTGGATAATGCGAAGTGCAAGACCTTCGGCAATTGCCGATTTACCCACACCCGGCTCACCGATAAGCAGCGGATTGTTTTTCTTTCTACGACTTAATATTTGTGATACACGTTCAATTTCTTTTTCACGGCCCACTACGGGGTCAAGTTTGCCCTCTTCGGCAAGCTCGGTCAAATCACGTCCAAAATTGTCAAGAACAGGTGTTTTTGACTTTTTGTTGGCTTTGGCACCGGAAGAAGGGTTGTTGAAGTTGCTTTCGCGCATACTGTCATCTTGTCCTGCATCGTCATTATATGACTCTGCCTTAGGAAGGTTTTCCAGGTATTCTTCTTCGTTTGATGTCATATTGATAAATTGTTCTTTAACGGTTTCGTAATCAATTTTTAGTTTGTTAAGCAATTTTGTGGTAGGATCGTTTTCATTACGCAAAATGCATAACAGCAGGTGAGCTGTACTAATAGAGGTGCTCTGGAAAACCTTAGCCTCAAGAAATGTGGTCCTCAGGGCACGTTCTGCCTGGCGCGTTAAGTGAAGGTTCTTCTTCTCATTATTGCGGTCAGCATTAGGATTGGCGGGGCTTAATATCTCTACCTTTCTGCGTAAATGATCCAGGTCGACAGAAATGTTATTCAAAATGGAAATGGCTTTACCGTTGCCGTCTCTCAAAATTCCTAACATTAAGTGTTCTGTACCAATAAAGTCGTGACCTAATCGTAAAGCCTCTTCTTTACTATAGGTTATCACATCTTTGACTCTTGGTGAAAAATTATCATCCATAATGTTATTCTTTGATACTGTAAATTTAAGTATTTACAGGAAATTTTACAAAAACCGTACCTAATTAATGGTACTGACATTACTGACAATGCCGATAATGCTAATTGACGAAAAAAAAGCCGAAAATAAAAGGAAAAGCACAAATGTTTATTAACCGTGCGGTAATAATTTTGTGTTAATAAAACGTGTAAATAATTAGATTTATAGGTTTTCAATCCTGATAAAAATACGTATATTGGCACGTTTTGTAACAACTATAATATTTTAATATAACTACTTATGTCTGAAGGAGAAAAGTTAATTCCCATTAACATAGAAGACGAAATGAAATCAGCCTACATTGATTATTCAATGTCGGTTATTGTGTCAAGGGCGCTTCCGGATGTTAGAGATGGCTTGAAACCCGTACACCGAAGAGTACTTTTTGGAATGTATGAATTAGGGGTACTATCAAACAGAGCACATAAAAAATCAGCGAGGATCGTAGGTGAGGTACTTGGTAAATATCACCCTCACGGTGACTCATCAGTATATGACGCCATGGTGCGTATGGCACAGGAATGGAGTCTTCGCTATCTTCTTGTAGATGGTCAGGGTAACTTCGGATCGGTAGATGGTGACAGCCCGGCAGCAATGCGTTATACTGAGGCTAGGATGCGTAAGATCTCTGAAGAGATCATGGCTGACCTTGATAAAGAAACAGTAGATTTTCAGCTTAACTTCGATGATACTTTAGAGGAGCCAACAGTAATGCCTACAAGGGTACCTACACTTTTAGTGAATGGTGCATCGGGTATTGCCGTAGGTATGGCGACTAATATGGCACCACACAACCTTACTGAGGTTATCGATGGTACGCTTGCTTATATAGATAACAATGATATTGAGATCGATGAGCTTATAACATATATTAAAGCACCTGATTTCCCAACAGGTGGTACAATTTATGGTTATGAGGGTGTGCGTGAGGCTTTCAAAACAGGCCGTGGCCGTATCGTAATGCGTGCTAAGACCAGCTTTGAAGAAGTAGAAGGCCGTGAGTGCATCATTGTGACTGAAATCCCTTATCAGGTGAATAAGGCAGACATGATTAAAAAGACTGCTGACCTGGTTAACGAAAAGAAAATTGATGGTATTGCCAACATCCGTGACGAATCGGACAGGAATGGTATGCGTATCGTTTATATCCTTAAACGTGATGCTGTGCCAAATGTGGTGCTTAATACCTTATTTAAATATCTGAAAGAGCTTATCCATTATTTTGTGGAGCACAGGCACGAGGTTGTTGTTAGAAGAACACAATATGAACTTCGTAAAGCAGAAGAGCGTGCACACATATTAGAAGGACTTATTATTGCTTCTGATAATATCGATGAGGTAATCGCTATCATCCGTGGCTCTAAAGACGGTGAAGAAGCACGTGGTAAATTAATGGAGCGTTTCACCCTGTCAGAAATTCAGGCGCGTGCTATCGTTGAGATGCGTTTAAGGCAGCTTACAGGTCTGGAACAGGATAAACTTCGTGCAGAATATGAAGATATCATGAAATTGATAGCTGAATTAAAAGCCCTTTTGGAAAGCAAAGAGCTAAGAATGGAGCTTATCAAAACCGAACTTATCGAAATCAGAGATAAGTATGGTGACGATCGCCGTTCGCAAATCGAGTACTCAGGTGGCGATGTAAGTATTGAAGACCTTATTGCTGATGAGAATGTGGTAATCACTATTTCTCACGCAGGATATATTAAACGTACACCGCTAAGCGAATACAAAACGCAAAACAGGGGTGGAGTAGGACAGAAAGGTGTGGCTACACGCGATCAGGATTTCCTTGAGCATCTTTTCGTGGCTACAAACCATAACTACATGTTGTTCTTTACCCAAAAAGGTAAATGTTTCTGGATGCGCGTTTACGAAATTCCTGAAGGAAACAAAACAAGTAAAGGACGTGCTATACAAAACCTTATCAACATTGAGAATGACGATAAAGTAAAAGCATTCATCTGTACTCAGGATCTTAAGAACGAAGAATACATCAATAATCATTATGTAATCATGGCTACCAAGAAAGGTATCGTTAAGAAAACCCTTCTTGAGCAATATTCACGTCCTAGACTTAACGGTATTGCTGCTATCACCATCCGTGAAGATGATGAGCTATTAGAGGCTAAACTGACTACAGGTGAAAGCCAGGTGCTTATCGCAGTGAAGTCAGGTAAACTTGTTCGTTTCGAAGAAGGTAAAACGCGTCCGATGGGTCGTAGTGCTTCAGGAGTGCGTGGTATCACGCTTCAGGATGAGCAGGATGAGGTAATCGGAATGGTATCAGTAAATGATATGAACAGTGAGATACTTGTTGTGTCTGAGAATGGATATGGTAAGCGTTCAAGTCTTGAAGATTACAGGATAACCAATCGTGGCGGTAAAGGTGTGAAAACACTTAATATCACTGATAAAACAGGTAAGCTTGTATCTATCAATAACGTTACTGATGCGGATGACCTTATGATCATCAACAAGTCAGGACTTACGATACGTATGATGGTTTCTGACCTAAGGGTTATGGGACGCGCTACGCAGGGTGTTAGGCTTATCAACATAAAAGGAAATGACTCTATTGCAGCAGTAACTAAGGTTATGCGTGAAGAAGAGGCAGAAGAGAGCCTTGAAGGTATGGAAGAAGGTTCTGAAAATGGGGTAGAAGGCTACATCGAACCTGATACTGATAACGAAGAACAACAAACGGAAGAATAATAAAAATAACAACTATGAAAATCAAATATGCGATCGCCGCGTCTTTAATGCTTTCTATAGGTGCTTATGCCCAAAAAGAAGAATTAAAGGCTCTTAAAAAGATTAACGATAAGGAAGGCCAGCCTACTGCTGCTGATATAACTGAGTTCAAAAGGTTATTGACAGAAGCTGAAACAAAAATGGGTGCTGCAACTCCTGAGCAGCAATCAGAATTCAATTATTACAAAGGAAACTACGCTCTGGTTGAAATGATGATGAATCCTGCTTCAGGAAGGACTAATTTCCAACTTGCTATAGATAGTTTCAATAAAGTTCTTGACTTTGAAAAGACAGGAAAGAAAAAATATACCGAAGAACTTCAGAAAGAAACACTTCCTGAGATGAAGACTATGGCTATTACCATGGCGCAACAATTGGGTGAGAAAAAAATGTATAAAGAGTCTTCTATGGCTTATTATGCAGCTTACACAGTTGATACTAAGGATTATGCTATTCTTTACAATGCTGCAGCTAATGCAGTTAATTCTCAGGATTGGGATAGTGCACTTAAATATTATGAAATCCTTGATAAAAGTGGCTTTACAGGAGAGCAGACTTTATATACTGCTAAAAACAAGGCTACAGGAGTTGTAGAAAATTTCCCTAACAAGAATATGAGGGATGTTTCTCTTCAGTCAGGTCAATACATCCTGCCTAAAGATGAAAAACAGCCTTCATTAAAAGGAGAGATTGTAAAAAATATTGCTCTTATCTATAACCTTAAGGGTGATACTGAAAAAGCTAAGGCTGCTTTTGCTAATGCAAGAAAAGCTAATCCTGAAGATGTAAACCTTATTATTTCGGAAGCAGATCTTTATCTTAAGTCTAAAGACATGGCAAAATATAAAGAGCTTATTTCAGAGGCTCTTGCTAAAAAGCCAAATGATGCTGATTTATATTATAACTTAGGAGTTGTAACTGCTGAGGCTGACCCTGCTACTGCTGAAGGGTATTATAAAAAAGCCCTTGAAATTAAGCCTGATTATGTGAACGCTAACATTAATTTAGGTTTATTGATGCTTAAAGATGAGCAGAAAGTTGTTAACCAGATGAACAGCCTTGGTACAAGCGCTGCTGACAACAAAAAATATGACGCTTTAAAAATGCAGAGAGAGGCAATGTATAATAAATCACTGCCATATTTTCAAAAGGCTCACAAAGATGATCCTTCTAACCAGTATGTGATCACTACATTGGCTACAATTTACCAGGCTCTTGAGAGAATGGATGATTACAAAGCAATGAAAGCTAAGATCAAATCGTAAGTAATTACGATAACTATAAATAAAAAAGCCCCACGTTAGCGTGGGGCTTTTTTATTTATAGAAAGAAAACCGGATTATCTTAATTGTGCTCCGGTTTCTTTTTCAAGGTTTTGTCTTATCTTACCCATAATTTTGTCAATCTGCTCGTCAGTAAGCGTTTTAGAACTGTCTTGTAGCATAAAGCTAACAGCATACGATTTTTTACCTTCAGGCAGGTTGTTGCCTTCGTATACGTCAAACAGGCTGATGTCTTTTAATAATGATTTCTCTGTTTGCTTAGCAACAGTGTAAATCGACTCAAAAGATACGTTCTGGTCTACGAGTAGTGCCAAATCCCTTCTTACTTCAGGGAATTTAGAAATCTCAACATATTTGATTTTACCAGTCACAAGCTTGATGATTGCACCCCAGTTAAAGTCTGCAAAAAAAACATCCTGTTTGATGTCGAAGTGTTTCAGTACAGATTTTTTAATAGTACCAAACTCAACAATGGTTTCGGTACCTACAGCAAGTACTATGCCTTCTGCAAAAATGTCGTTAGTTACAGGTTGTGTTTGTATTTTGGCGATACCAAGTCTCGTTAGTACAAGATTAATATAACCTTTAAACATAAAGAAGTCTACAGGTTTTTGAGTGTATGACCAGCTTTCAGCTAAACGGCTTCCGGTTACAGTAAGCGTCAAATGTTTGTTCTCATCATAGCCTGAAGGCAGTTTATGATATGTTTTACCGAATTCAAATAATTTAAGGTCAGCACGTTTTCGGTTAATGTTAAACGATACCGCTTCAAGTGCGCTGAACAATAATGATTGTCTCATAGCAGAAAGATCACTGCTCAGAGGATTAAGCATCATTACATTGAATTCTTCTTTCAGGTTTTCAGAAAGTTTGATGTAGTCAGGTGTGGTAAGCGAGTTGGCCATCATTTCGTTGAAGCCAAGCGATACCATCTGTGCACCTATGATGTTCTGAAGTTTATAATCTTCATTGCGTGCAGAGTTTGAAATCGACGCGTTAAGTTTTTGGGTAAACGATATATTGTTGTATCCGTAAACCCTTAATATCTCTTCTATAACGTCAATTTCACGCGTTACATCAACACGGTATGCAGGAACCACAAGGCCAAGCCCTGCGTCAGACATTGTATTGATCTTTATATCCAGAGATACAAGTATCTTTTTGATAGTCTCTTTTGAAAGCTCCTGACCGATAACACGGCTAACGTTGGCAAAGTTTACTACTACGGAGTTATCTTCAATCTTTTTAGGATAGATATCAGTGATATCAGATGTAATCTCTCCACCTGCAGTTTCCTGTATAAGCAGGGCAGCCCTTTTAAGTGCATATTCTGTAATTGTTGGGTCGATACCTCTTTCAAAACGGAAAGAAGCGTCAGTGCTAAGCCCATGGCGTTTTGCAGTTTTTCTGACTGATACAGGGTTAAAATAAGCACTTTCCAGGAATATAGATGAAGTACCTTCTGTAACACCAGAGTTCTTGCCGCCAAATACACCGGCAATGCACATTGGACCGGCTTCATCGCAAATCATAAGGTCTTCTTCGTGCAGCGTTCTTTCTACATCGTCAAGCGTAGTGAATTTAGTGCCTGCCGGAACTGTTTTTACGATTACTTTATTGCCTTTTATTTTTGATGCATCAAAAGCATGGAGTGGCTGTCCAAGTTCGTGAAGAACATAGTTGGTAACGTCCACAATATTGTTCTTTGGCGTAAGCCCGATTGACTTAAGCCTGTTTTGTAGCCATGCCGGAGACGGTTTTACGGTAATGCCGGAAATGGTAACACCACAATATCTTGGGGCAAGTTTATTATCTTCAACTTTAATATCCATCTTAAGGGTACGTTTGTCTACCCTGAAGTTACTTACAGATGGAGTTATAAGTTCGGTATGTACATTTTTTTGCGAAAGTCCGGCACGAAGGTCGCGGGCAACACCCCAATGGCTCATAGCGTCGGCACGGTTTGGCGTAAGCCCGATCTCAAACACCTCGTCGCTCTCAATATTGAATATTTTAGAAGCAGGAGTTCCCGGTTTAAGATCTTCGTCAAGTACAAGTATTCCGTCATGCCCTTCGCCAAGCCCAAGCTCATCTTCGGCGCATATCATACCGTGGCTGTCTTCACCGCGGATTTTTCCTTTTTTGATCTGGAAGGCATTACCTTCTTTGTCATATAGTGTAGTGCCAATGGTAGCCACAGGAACTTTTTGTCCAACAGCAACGTTTGGCGCGCCACATACAATCTGTACAGGAGTGCCATCACCTAAATCTACAGTGGTAATTCTTAATCTGTCAGCATTTGGGTGCTGAACGCAGGTAAGCACGTGGCCTACCACAACGCCTTCAAGTCCGCCTTTAAGCGACTCAAATTTGTCAACGCCTTCTACTTCAAGACCAAGGTCGGTTAGCAGGGCAGCGGTTTCTTCAGATTTCCAGTCTAATTTTATGAATTGTTTTAACCAGTTGTAGGATATACGCATTGTAGTTTATTTTAAAAGCATGCAAAGATAATGATTGTCGTTTAAAATCCCTGATACTATTTAAAGTGAATTTTATTGTAATGTGGAATAGATTTCTTTTTAGGGTGGTTATTTAATAACAACCTTATTGGCAGAAGTTCCTGAACTGTTTTTTACTGAAACTATAAACATTCCTTTGTCATTAATTCTGATGGTGTTTTCATTGGCGTCAATATCCTTTTGAAGGATACGGTGTCCCAGCATGTTGTATACAGTAACCTGTGCAGGATATTCTTTCAGATCTATTGTTACCTGTCCTTCCGACGGATTTGGGTAAACAGCAACTAAGTTGTTTTTATGTTCTTTAACCGATAGGGCAACCTGTAGCGCATTAAATGCATTAACACGTCCGTGACCGTAATATTGGTCAAATCCTTCTGTATCTTCAGCAGGATCACCTACCTGGTCTTCGGCAGTAGTTTCTAAAATTGTTTTTATCTCCAGTGGAGTACGTGTCGGGTCCTGAGCAAGCAGCAAAGACGCTATGCCCGCAACGGCAGGAGTCGCCTGAGATGTACCTCCCCAATAACTTTCATAATCAGTATCGGATGAGTAAGATAGTCCGTAAATAAAATTGCCTGGAGCTACTACGGAGATGTGCGATCCGTAGTTGCTGCCGCTGTTCAGATCCCAGAAAAACGGAGATGTCCTGTTATCGTCAGGGTTAGTGGCACCTACAGCAATTACACCATTATATTTTGCGGGATAGCTGGCAACATTGTTGTTGTTATTCATCATGCAGGCTACCACTACAACGCCATTGTTAAGAGCATAAGCAATGGCTTCTGCAAGTACTAACGACTGTGAAGTTCCGCCCACAGAAAGATTGATGACATTAGCGCCATTATCGGCGGCATAGGTTATAGCCTCTGCCCACCAGGTATAATAACCAAAATTGGCAGCGTTAATTCCTTTAAGAGTCATTAGCTTACAGTTCAGGTCTACACCGCTGTAACCTATCCCGTTGTTGCCATTGGCAGCTATAATTCCGGTAACGTTTGTACCGTGCCCGTGATCATCAGTAGGATCATTGTCATTGTTCGCATAATCCCATCCGTTGATATCGTCTATATATCCGTTTTGATCATCATCAATACCGTTGTCAGGTATTTCAAGAGTGTTTGTCCATAGCCTTCCTTCAAATTCAGGATGGCTTAGCCTCAGGCCCGAGTCCATAGTTGCCACAATCACAGAACTGCTTCCCTGAGTAATGTCCCATGCCTCCTGCATCTGCATATCGGCCCCACTTGTAGCAGGGTACATGTTGAAAGAGCCATCATTGTGAAATCCCCACTGCCTGTAATAAAAATCGTCGTTAACAGTAGTTGATACTCCTTTTACACCGCCGGCTTGTCCTACAGCATCTTTTTCGGCATATTCGACAAGGCCGGTATCCTGGTAGGACTTAATAACTGATTGCGCATTTGTATTTTCAGGAAAAGTAATAACAAAAGTACCGGATGGGTTACGCTTTCCTGTTCTTAGCTTTTGAATCGCGGTAAAATGGTTATCAGTGCTAATCTTATCAATAGTGCTTATGCCTGTAGTATTATGAGACAGGGAGTTCGATGATACAGCAATTCCCTGTTTTAGTTTTATAATAATACGCTGGTTGTTCTGTGCAAAACCACTGAAGGAAGCAAAAGCAAAAATGCAATAAATAATTTTTTTCATGGTATGATTTGTTGGTAGCAACAAATATAGAGAATCATCTAAAGACTTTTAAGTCAAACATTCATAAATTCCTTACATTTGGTTTTCGAAATACAGTCTCCATGAAATACCTTATCACAGCTGTAGCAGTACTGCTTAGCTTATCTATAAACGCCCAGATTAAAAGCCCTTCTGAATTTTTGCCTAACTATGGCAAAAATGTAAGTTACTACCATCAGGTGGAAGATTATTTTGAGTACCTGGCCCAAAATTCGGATATGATCCAAAAGAAGAATTACGGACAGACCACTCAGGAACGTAACCTGAATGTATACTATATCTCATCGGCAGAAAACCTTAGGAATATTGAGAATATCAGGGTAAGTAACCTTAGCCAGATAGGAATGAGCAATGCAAAAATCAATAACATTAATGATAAGGCTATTGTATGGCTAAGCTTTAACGTACATGGCAACGAACCTGCCGCTACCGAAAGTGCTATGTCGGTTGCTTATCAGTTATTGAATCCTGATAATAAGGAAACAAAACAATGGCTCGCTAATACATTGGTTATATTAGATCCGTGCCTGAATCCCGACGGTTTTTCGCGTTATGGTAACTGGCTGAGGGATGTTTCAGGAAAAAATACGCATCCGGGCATTTATGACAGAGAGCACATGGAACCGTGGCCGGGAGGCAGGCAAAATCATTACGATTATGACCTGAACCGTGACTGGGCATGGCAAATGCAGACAGAAACACGTCAGCGTATGGCACTTTATAACGAATGGATGCCTATGGTACATGTTGATGTACATGAAATGGGATTCAACGAACCTTATTTCTTTCCACCGGCAGCTGAACCGATGCACGATTTTATTACCAAAGCTCAGCGTGATTTCCATAATACCATTGGGGAGATGACAGCCAAAAAGTTTGATGCTAAAGGCTGGAATTATTACACACGAGAGCGTTTCGACCTTTTTTATCCCAGCTATGGCGACACTTATCCCAGCTTTAACGGAGCCGTAGGTATGACCTATGAGCAGGGAGGTATAGGCGCAGGCCGTGCCGTAATAATGACCAATGGTAACGTTCTGACACTACAGGACAGGATCGATCATCATACCGCTGCTGTACTGACAGCCGTTGAAACAGCTTCATGGAAAAAAGATAAGCTGGTAAAAGATTTCAGGGCTTACTTTAAAGACAGCCGTGAGAACCTGAAAGGTAAATATAAAACCTATGTAGTTAAGAACTCCGGCAAGACGGAACAGTTGGCAAAACTACTTACGCGAAATAAGATTCAGTACGCATATGCTGCTGAGTCTAAAAAAACGTCGGGTTATAACTACCAAAGTGACAAGGATAAAGATTTTACTATTGAGCCTAACGATCTTATCGTAAAAGCAGACCAGCCTAAAGCGGTGCTTACGCAGGTATTGTTTGAGCCGGCACAACGACTTACAGACAGTCTTTCGTATGATATTACTGCCTGGGCTCTGCCTCATGCTTATGGTGTAGAAAGTTATGCGCTTAAAGGCAATCTTTCCATAGATACCAAAGCCGAAATTACGCGCAAAGGTAAGTTTGAATATGAAGGCGTGTATGCTTATTATGTGCCCTGGAACGGAAGGGAATCGGCTAAAGTTTTAGGCTTATTGCTAAACAGTGGGGTAAAAGTGCGCTCGGCAAGAAAGGCTTCTGCATTCAGGGGCATAAAAGTAAGCTCCGGTGATTTGGTAATCCTGAAAGGGGATAATCCGCAACTTGGCGATTTCAAGAACATGATGGATGCTTTTGTAGATAAGAAGTCGGACTATGAAGTAATTGAGAGCGGATATTCACTTAACGGAGGTGATCTTGGAGGAGAGAATTATCCGCTTCTTGAAACGCCAAGAGTATTGCTGTTGTCAGGTAACGGAGTGAGCGCGACTGATTTTGGGCAGGCCTGGTTTTATATGGATGAGATCGTTAATTATCCGGTAAGTATTGTTGATATCCAGAACTTAGGCAGGGTAAATATGAATGAATTCAATACGCTGATTTTACCTGATGGCTGGTATGATCTTTCGGATAACCACAAAAACAAAATAGACGATTTTATTATAGATGGCGGTAAGGTAATAGCCATTGCAGGTGCCCTGAACATTTTTGAAGACAGGCCGGGTTACAGCCTGACCAAATTTGCTTCTGCCGCGGCAAAAGAACAGGAAAGCACCGAACATGACGAAGAGATACTTAAAGCCCGATATAATGACTATCAAAATGCTGAAAGGCGTGCATTATCGGCATCGGTTCCGGGGGCTATTGTTGAGAACGTGATCGATAAAAGCCATCCGCTTTCATTTGGTCTTGGTGATAAATATTTTAGCTTAAAAACAAGCGATAGCCGTTATCAATTGCTTAAGAATGCATGGAATGTTGCTTATGTTCCTGCCGGATATAAAAACTTTGGTTTTATTGGAAGGAGCCTTAAAAAGAAACTTGAAAATACTGTAACATTTGCCGTAGAGCAAAAGGGCAGAGGGAGTATAATTTACATGGTAGACAATCCTTTATTCAGAGGTTTCTGGGAAAACGGAAACCTGTTGTTTAGTAATGCATTGTTTTTAGTAGAATAGGTTTGTAGCTGCGAATTTCACTAATTTATAGAACTCAATTAGTACTGATTAGTGAAATTCGTGACGGAAAAAAATAGTTTCTGAAAGTTCACAATTCTTTCCAGATTCATATTCCACATTTGTAGTATAGAACTTAAATGTGATGATGATGAACACCCGATTTTTAGCCCTGATATTTTGTTTTCTTTTTAGTATAACGGCTTTAGCCCAGCTTACACCTCCAGGACTTGGTGAGACTAATACTGCCTTTTGGTCGGCAATTGGAGTTTCACAAAAGCTGAATGAAAAAAACACTTCCAAAACTTATTTTGGTACAGGCTACATAAGCGGAACTGAGGAAGAGAATCCATTTAATGCGCCTTCTATTATTGTGCTGAATCAGGAATTCTATCATAAACTAAATTCGAAATGGCAATATAGCTATGCATTAAGCTATCGCAGGCAGCATGAATATGATGAACAATTTGATAAACCGGAAGAAGCAGATGTTAGGCAGGAATTCAGGGTGTACGGCAGGTTTAGTTATACGACTCATATCGGAAGCCTGAAATGGTCGACAACACTAAGGCAGGAGGTTCGTAAGTTCTATTCGGATGATTTTGCTCAGGTAGAGAATAGCCTGCAACTGCGTACACGGCTTAAAACACAGTTATTCGTTCCGTTAGATCACGACTCTCATAATAGTCTTATGGGAAGTGCCGAGGCCTTGTTTGCAGTTGCCAATGACCACAATGAAGGATGGGACAACCCTGAATATAAGGAAGCACGTTTTTGCCTGTATTATTCATATTCTCCAGAAAGTATGCCGGTTACTTTTGATATCGGTTACATGAATGACCTGATAGGCAACGGTCATGACACAGCTGATGCCAGTTACATCGCCATGGATATTATCATTAAAGATCCATTTTCACATTCTTAATATTTAGTAAGATAATGTTTATGCTTTTTTGATTTGACAATTAGTTGGTAAACAGTTTTTTTATATTTTAGCTTATCAACCTAACTATCCTATTATGAAAAACTTTCTTATCAGTATTTTGATTTTATTTCCGTTTTTACTATTAGCACAGTCAACCGCCAAAGACTATATAAGAGCAGGAGTCCAATTGCATGATAAAGGAGATTACAACGGAGCTTTGGAAAGTTACGAAAAAGCACTGGCTGTTGATAAAGGTAATGAAGAGGCATATTATGAAATGGGGCTTACTAATCTTAATATGAAGAATTATGATAAGACCAGTGAATATGCCGATAAGCTTATAAAAAATAAAAAGGACTATGTAGCTAAAGGATATCATTTAAAAGGGATGAGCCTTGATTATATGGGCAAGCCTAAAGATGCTATCGCTGCTTTTAAAAAAGGAACTAAAGCCGACCCTAAATACACTACACTATATTATTCTATAGCAATAACTTCAACGGCTCTTAAAGATGAAAAATCTGCTGTTGAGGCTCTGGAGGAAGGACTTTCTCATAACAGATATCATTTAAAGAGTCACTATATGCTTGGAATTATGATGCAGGATCAAAGGCCAAAGTCACTTTTAGCGTTGTATCATTACTTGCTGTTAGCTCCATCCGGGAAGACAGCGAACAGTGCTTATAATCTTATTCTCTCTCAACAAAAAATAGGTGTCGAGGTAAAGGATGATAAAAATATAAATGTATTTATAAAGCCTATTGATGATAAAAATGATTTTGCACATGCAGAACTTATGTTGTCGATGATGGAGGTTTCTAAAAATTTAGAAGAGAATAAAAATAAATCTGATTTTGAATTGTTTTCGGAAAGCACAAAATCATTTTTCACAGTGCTTAAAGAATTGAATGAGAAAGAGAAACATAAAGATTTTTGGTGGACTTTCTATGTTGATTTTTATTCTGAACTGGTAGCAAATGAAGAAATGTACGAAACATTTACATATTATATAAGTCAGGATATTAAAAACACAGCAGTAGAAACCTGGTTGCGTAAAAATCCGGAAAAGGTTGCTAAACTTGAAGAATGGGTGGCTAATTATAAAAAAGCATAATAGTTAAAATAAAAGTGCTTATTTAGGGTTTATATTCAAAAGGCATTTTTATGAGAGCATTGATCTTTTTGGCTATGATAGCCGTTTTTACAGGTTGTGACAGTAGTGATTCTGATTCCGGAAACAACAATAATGAAAACCGGGATTACAAGCAGGATATGCGCGATCTGGTTATTGGTATTAGCCAGAAAGCCAAGAGCCTTAGTCCCGGATTTGCTGTAATTCCCCAAAATGGTATCGAACTGGTAACAACAACAGGTGAAGCTAATGGAACACCTCACGCTGCATATCTGGATGCTATCGATGGAAACGGCCAGGAAGATTTTCTGTATGGTTATGATAATGATGATGAAACCACGCCCGCAAGTGTCACTTCATATCTTAAAGGTTTCCTTGATATATCTAAAAATGCAGGGAATACTATTTTAGCAATAGACTACTGCTCTACACCTTCAAAAGTATCTCATTCATACGATGCCAACAATGCTTTTGGTTATGTATCATTTGCGGCACCGGAACGCAGCCTGAATGTAATTCCTGCATCAGTGCCTGTTAATGTAAATGCTGATAACATTACAGTACTCTCACAGGCTAAAAATTTCCTGTATCTTATCAATCCTGAAAATTTTGCTTCTAAAACAGACTTCATCAATGCAGTGACAGCTACCAATTATGATGCTGTTATCATGGATTTATTCCTTAATGATGAAGCTTTTACTGCTTCAGAGATAAGCCAGCTTAAAAATAAAGCTAACGGAGGTAAACGTTTGGTTATTTGCTATATGTCAATAGGGGAGGCTGAAGATTACAGGTATTACTGGCAATCATCATGGAATAGCAATAAGCCTGACTGGATTGCTGCTGAGAACCCTGACTGGCCCGGTAACTTTAAGGTAAAATACTGGAATGCCGACTGGCAGGGAATCATTTATAAAAACAATGATTCGTATCTGAATAAAATTACTTCTGCCGGATTTAATGGTGTCTATCTGGATATCATCGATGCTTTTGAATATTTTGAGCAATAATCCGCCTTGTATTACGGTATAATGTCAGTTAACTTCTGGCATAAAACTGTCACATATTCCTTGATGATGGTATTTTGATTTTGTTTGTGGTGTCAACTTGTCATACAGGTATGCTTATTATTTTATTGGCACAAAGATTGACTATATGAAAGCGTCCACTTAAATAATAAGAATCAAAAACAAAATAATAAAAGAGAAAGATGAGTAAAATAATCGGAATTGACTTAGGAACAACAAACTCGTGTGTTGCCGTAATGGAAGGTAACGAACCGGTAGTTATTCCTAATGCTGAAGGTAAAAGAACAACCCCGTCAGTAATTGCATTTGTTGAAGGCGGTGAAATCAAGGTTGGTGACCCTGCTAAAAGACAGGCAGTGACCAATCCCACAAAAACTATTGCTTCTGTTAAACGTTTCATGGGTAATAAATACTCTGAAAGCTCAAAAGAAGCAAGCAATGTGCCATACAGCGTAGTAAAAGGTGACAACGATACACCACGTGTTGATATTGATGGACGTCTTTACACTCCACAGGAGCTGTCTGCTATGACACTTCAGAAAATGAAAAAAACTGCCGAAGATTATCTTGGGCAAACAGTAACCGAAGCGGTTATTACTGTTCCTGCATACTTTAACGATGCGCAACGTCAGGCTACTAAAGAGGCTGGTGAGATTGCAGGTCTTAAAGTTAGAAGGATCATCAACGAGCCTACTGCGGCTGCTCTTGCTTACGGGCTTGACAAAGCAGGACATGACCAGAAAATCGCTGTATATGACCTTGGTGGTGGTACATTCGATATCTCTATCCTTGAATTAGGTGACGGTGTATTTGAAGTACTTTCAACTAATGGTGATACTCACCTTGGTGGTGATGACTTCGACCAGGTGATCATCGACTGGTTAGCAAATGAATTCAACAGTGAAGAAGGAGTAGATCTACGTAAAGATCCAATGGCACTTCAGCGTCTTAAAGAAGCTGCTGAAAAAGCTAAGATTGAGCTTTCTGCTTCTGCACAAACTGAAATAAACCTGCCATACGTTACTGCAACGGCTTCAGGTCCTAAACACTTAGTGAAAACGCTTACAAGAGCTAAATTTGAGCAACTAGCTGACACTCTTGTACAACGTTCTATGCAGCCTGTCGCTAAAGCGCTTAAAGATGCAGGTCTTTCTACATCTGACATTGATGAGGTTATCCTTGTAGGTGGTTCTACACGTATCCCTAAAATCCAGGAAGAAGTAGAGAAATTCTTCGGTAAAAAACCTTCAAAAGGTGTTAACCCGGATGAGGTTGTAGCTATCGGTGCTGCTATTCAGGGTGGTGTACTTACAGGAGACGTTAAAGACGTACTACTTCTTGATGTAACTCCACTTTCACTAGGTATTGAGACTATGGGTGGTGTATTAACTAAATTAATTGAGGCTAATACTACTATCCCTACTAAAAAATCTCAGGTATTCTCTACTGCAGCTGACAACCAGCCTTCTGTTGAGATCCACGTACTACAGGGTGAGAGACCAATGGCTACAGATAACAAAACTATCGGTCGTTTCCACTTAGATGGTATTCCGCCAGCACAAAGAGGTGTGCCTCAAATCGAGGTTACTTTCGATATCGATGCGAATGGTATCATTAAAGTATCAGCTACTGATAAAGGAACAGGTAAATCACACGATATCCGTATCGAGGCTTCTTCAGGATTAACTCAGGAAGAAATCGAAAGAATGCGTAAAGAAGCAGAAGCTAATGCTGATGCTGACAAAATCGCAAAAGAGCGTGTTGAGAAACTGAACGAGGCTGACGCTATGATTTTCCAGACTGAGAAACAACTTACTGAGTTTGGTGATAAGCTTTCTGATGGTAACAAACAAAACATCGAAGGTGCTCTTAACGAACTTAAGGTAGCTTACGAAAGCAAAGATGTTGATACTATCCAGCCGGCTCTTGACAAGATCAACGAAGCATGGAAAAATGCTTCTGAAGAAATGTACAAAGCTCAGGAAGGTGGTGCACAACAGGCACAGCCGGAAGCTCAGGCAGAAGGTGACAACGTTCAGGATGTTGACTTCGAAGAAGTGAAATAATCTTTCTCAGATAATAGAGAATAGATTTTAGATAATAGAAAACGCCGCACATTGTGCGGCGTTTTTTTATTAAATCACTTTGTTTTATAAAAGAAATAGCCGTCTTCAATTGTTTTTTCCCAATTAGTGTTTTTCAGGTCGTCAATTTTAAGTTTATTAAATAATTCCTTTGAACCATTGACAGTCATTGTGTATTGATCGCGATTCTTTATATTCTTATCATTCAAAGCGTAGGAAAAACTATATTCATCAGCTGATACAAGTTCTTCTATGAAAGGGCGTGCATATTCAGAAATTGCTTTTGGAGAGGAAAATTTTTCAGACTTTTTAAATTCAATTTCAAAACTACCTTCATATTTAAATTGCGGTGCATAGTCAAATAAAAAATCAGGATTTTCTTTTTGTTTTTTCAGATAAGCTTGATATTCATTTTCAGATTGGAAAACTACTTTTTCAAATCTATATTTAAAAGGATTTTTGGCTGCCAGTTCTCTTAACTGATTAAGATCGAACGAATAGGTATGTCCATCAAATCTTACGGAAGATTGTTTTGGGTTAATGGTGAAAGATTTTACATCATTGTAATCCTGAATTATTTCTATTCTAAAGTCAGGGTCTTCAACAGTATTTCTGTATTCTTTTCCATAAGTTAATGAATTAATAGCTTTTTGTACATCCTCCGGATTCTGAAGAATAAAGTTAAATTCTTTATAAGTTTGATTTTTATCGTATTGTGGATATCGGCCAATAATTATAGTAGAAGGTTTCACTGAAATACCTTCCAGAAGCTTTTTTTGTCCAAAAGCAGTCACAGAGGCTAAAGTTATAACTAAGAATATTTTGTTCATGATTGGTTTTTAAATACGTATAAAATTAAATAATTTATTTTTATGATTTTTTACTCCACTATAAACCCTAATCCCTGTATATAACCCTTATTCTGGAAGTTGTTTTTGTAAAGGCAGTTTTTCAGGTAATTGTTAAGTGCTTTCTGAACTTTAACCCTGTCCGGCATATTTTCTCTGATCTTTTCAAAAGAACTGCGGTCGCTTTCAGCATATTTGGTGATAAGAGGGTAGTCTTCAGGTTGTTCGAAATTCATGATGCCTTTGGTATTATCCATTTTTTTGTATGGCCAGAACGCCCAGTTGATTTTATTGGCATCAAGAAGTTTCCTGAATTCCATAACCCACTCGTCGGTGTTCTCTCCGGTTTCGCCAATGTAAATCGGTACATTGTGTTTTGTACTGAAGTCAAGATATTTCTGTACTGATTCCTGATTGATGTCAAACCAGTATTTGTGGAATTCATATACCACATTATCATCCAGTATGCGTTCAAATACGTCAAAGTCACCCGCCCAAACCGAACCGTTCAGGTAAATGGAGTGCTTTTTATCAACGGAACGGATATCCTTTACCATACGCTCGTAGACCATAAAAAGCCTGTGGTTATAATCAGGTATCTCTTTAACAAAATAATGCGCGAAAGGCTCATTGATTACATCATACCCTAAAATGATCGGTTCGTCTTTGTAGCGTTTGGCAATTTTTATCCAGATGGCACTCATTTCATCCTGAGCCGTTTTGCTAAAGTACAACCACGGATAACCGTCACTGTCGTCGATATTATCACCAGTCTGTCCGCCCGGAGCACAATGCATATCAAGTAATACATAGAGTCCTTCGGCACGGCACCACTCAATCACACGGTCAAAATACTCAAAGCCAGCATTGCGTTTGCCCATGTACAGGTCATTGGTGAATAATTTGTAGTGGAAAGGAAGGCGAACATGGTTTGATCCAGTGCGTTTCAGGTATTTGATATCGTCCTGTGTAATGTAATTGTCAAGATATTTGTCCCAAAAGGCAGCAGTGCTGTCGGGGCCTATCATTTCCTGAAATAGCTGGTCGATTTGTCTTGGAGCTGCTACCTTACCGGTCTTGAACATATAACCTTCGGGAACGAGCCAGTTGCCTATGTTGGTGCCTTTCAGAAGGATTGGCTTGCCGTTAGCATCAAGGATTTCTTTACCCTGGGTCTTTACGATCTTGCCCTTTTTCTGGGCAAATGCGTTAGTTCCTGCAAGACATAGCGTAAACACCAGCAGGAGAGAAGTGAGTTTGTTTCTCATTAGCGTTGAATTTTGAATGTTTGTTGTTTTGGAACGCTAAAGATAACAAAAAGTAGGGTAGGGCTTATCGGAACATATTGCCTATTGAATGAAAGATGCGTCCGAAGAAGGTGCGTTTAGTATATATTAATCCCATGGATTCCATCTCTACAATGATTTTAAGACTGTCTGAAGTAACAAGTATTTCTTTACTTGTAATTCCAACATAGGTAACTATTAGTTTATCACCTACAGCGGCCTTTATTGTAAAGTTTCCATTTACATCGGTTTGTGTTTCTGACAGGGTATTGGCATTTTGAATATTTGCTCCGGGAAGTGCTCCTTCATTTTTTTCAGAAACAACTCCTGAAATTAAGTTTCTTTGTGGGGCAGAAGTTGGGGCAACTTTTCCAACTTTTATATCGTCAGTTTCAGAAACATGCTGCTCAGTATTTACAGGAGTTTGCGCAGAAATAGTATGATTTCCAATCGTCAGGAAACTAACAACAGCAGCACTTGCCGCCATCCATATAGTAGACTTTTCTTTCGGTATTACCAAATCCCTGTGCAGTTGTGTAGTCTTTAACCTTCCGCACGTATTGCTGGTGTTTTTCAATACAGAAGCAATTTCCCTGTCGGATGAATTCGTAAAATCAAAAACTGTCTTTTGACACGACGCACAAAACCGACCTTTATCAGCAGGAGTCATAGCATCCCAGTTTTCGTGACATGGAGAGGGTATTGATATTTGTATTGGCTTCTTCATAATTATCCCATGCCTCCCATTATCATTAATAAAGGTTCAATTTTTTCAAGGATGATGGCTTCCATTTTTCCGTCAAAAACAATTGCCTGACCTAGATAGCCATCCATTTGTGTTTCGAGTACATCGCCAGTGGTAGCTGTAATCACGTATTTGCCGTTTTTATCTGTGGTTACTATTTTACCTGTATTCTTGTTTCTTATTTTTACCCCTTCCAAAGGTAGGCCTTGTTCATCTGTAATTTTGGCCTTTATCTTTTTTGGATCTAATGTTTTTGTAACAGCCTGGTTGCGATCAGGACTCACTGTATGGGTAGTTGCTTTTTCTGATGGGGTCTGGGCAGAAACGCCATGTGTTCCTAATCCTAAAAAGCTAATTACAGCTGCGCTTGCAGCAATCCATAATGAACTTTTTTCCTGAGGGATTATAAGGTCACGGTTCAGCTGGTCAGCACGAAATCTTCCGCAGGTGTTGGTATCATTTTTATAGGCAGCAGCAATTTCCCTGTCGGATGCTTTACTGAAATCAATAACTGTCTTTTGGCACGAGGCACAAAAACGGCCTTTGTCGGCAATTGTCATTGCATCCCAGTTTTCGTGGCATGGAGAGGGTATTGATATATGTATTGGCTTCTTCATAATTACTATAGATGCAATAATCAATAAAAAGGTTGGGACTGCAATAAAATATTTTTAAAGATAAAAAAATCCCTTCCTGAAAAACAAGAAGGGATATTTTATTTGTAGATTTTCAATTTACAGATGTGCGTTAAGAAAAGCAGCAATTTTTGCATTTACTTCCATCATGGTCAGCATGTCCCAGTCGGCATGGCCGCCATTTTCGTAGAAATTGAATTCGTTGTATACTCCTTTACTGTCAAGGGCTGCTTTAAGCCTTGGTCCCTGAGTTGAAGGAACAAGTGGGTCAACTCCTCCATAAAAAGATATAGTTGGAGGTGACTGTGCAGTAATATGCGATAAAGGATTTACTGAAACTATCTCCTGTTGTGTTGGATTTGTATTTCCTATTAACGATTGTGAAGCCGATGCAAATAACGGATGTGAAAGGTATTCAGGATCTGTAAAATCTGCAGGGCCTACCACATCGCATACTGCTTTTACATCATGACCGGTATCATAAGCATAGCTGTACAGCATTGCAAGGTGTGCACCTGCACTAAAGCCAATAAAGGCATAATCATTGCCAAGAGTGTATTTATTGCTTTCCAAAAGCTCGATTACTCTTTCAATATCCTGAATTTGTTTAGGGAAGGCAGGGCTATTGGCTGTAGCCAACCTGTAATTTATATTAACAATGGCATGATTTGGAAATTGTTGTTTGATAGTAGGAACCAGATAGGTCATGTCACTTTTGTTTCCCGCTACCCATGATCCACCATGCAGTAATATGATAACTTTAGTGTTGTCGCTTCTTCCGGCCGGGAGATAAATATCAACTAACTGTTCGGGATCATTGCCATAAGACACGTTAAGCAAATCTTTGGCAACAGAAGCATTGTCTGTATTACTACTGTCGTCGTCGCTGCACCCTGTCAGAAGAAATAAGCATAAGAAAGGTAATAGGAATAATTTTTTCATATCAGATTGGTTTTAGATTGCCTGACATGTACCAAAATTTATGCCATAAAATTCTTATATAATCTTTTTGATTACGCGTAGTTTGTGCGAATGCCTTTTAGTATCAGTGTTGTAGATGCCTAAATGATCAAGGCGATCGATGCGTACTTTTCCGTGTGCATGGATGATGTGATTGTCTTCCATAATGATACCTACGTGAATGATACGCCCTTCTTCGTTATCAAAGAACGCCAGGTCACCCGGTTCACTTTCTTCGATAAAACTTAAAGCTTCTCCCTGAGTTGCCTGTTGTGAAGCATCACGAAGCAGCGAATAGCCATTCAGTTTGTATACCATCTGTGTAAAGCCGGAACAATCTAACCCGAAAGGTGTTTTTCCGCCCCATAGGTAGGGCGCATTAAGATACATGAAGGCCGTTTGCAAAAGTTGCTGCTTGCTGGTAACACCGGACACTTTTAGCCCCTCAAACATGTATTTTTCGGTATTGATGGACGGCTGGTCAAGAAAAGTGAGTGTTGACCCCATAGGTATCGATAACAGTTGATTATCGGGAGTAGTAAGATATTCAATCAGGTCACCATTCAGTACGGAAGGGCTATTATTCAGGGCATCATAATCAGCCTGGCTGATAAGACGGAATTGCTTGTTGTCCATCCAGCCATTATAACCATCGTAAGCCAGTTCAATGCGCGACCATTTTTCAGTTTGTTCCAGTATTTTAAAATGCTCGCCAAACAACACTTGTGTTGTCATTTCGCTTCTGTCGCTTGGTTCTAAACGTAGTGGCACGATGGCAAGATTACATATACCGAACATTCTTCTTAATTGACTATTTTTTAATTATTATTGATTATTGCTAACTCAGACCTTACTTGAGATTACAAATATAACAGTTAATTCGGAAGCTTCTTTACAGAGTTTTGAACATTCTTTGTTTGTATAGTTTTTTCTTTTGTTTCAAGACAAAAGAGCAACAAAAAAGGCAGCCTAAGCTGCCTTCATATATTATAAATCAAAAATTGATTAAGCACGTTCAATAACGATAGCTGAAGCACCACCACCACCATTACAGATAGCTGCGGCTCCTGTTTTAGCGTTGTTTTGCTCCAGTACGTTTAAAAGTGTAACGATAATCCTTGCACCTGAACATCCAAGAGGGTGACCAAGTGATACAGCACCACCATTTACGTTTACTTTAGCGGCATCAAGGCCTAATATTTTTGAGTTAGCGATACCAACTACAGAGAATGCTTCGTTGAATTCGAAGAAATCAACATCTTCTTTAGTGATACCCGCTTTGTCAAGGGCTTTAGGAAGTGCTTTTGCCGGAGCGGTAGTAAACCATTTTGGCTCCTGTTCAGCATCTGCATAACCTTTAATGTAGGCAAGAGGTTTTAGGCCTAGTTCGTTTGCTTTGTCTTCGCTCATGATAACAAGTGCAGCAGCACCATCATTGATAGTAGAAGCATTAGCAGCAGTAACCGTACCTTCTTTGGTGAAAGCAGCGTTAAGTGTTGGTATCCTGTCAAGTTTTACGTTAGAGTACTCCTCATCTTTAGTAACCATAATCGGGTCACCTTTGCGTTGAGGAACAGCTACAGGAACAACTTCATTGTCAAATTTACCGGCGTTCCATGCATTAGCCGAACGTGTATATGATTCAATAGCGAAAGCATCCTGCTCTTCACGGGTAATTTTATATTCAGTAGCGGTAGCATCAGCACAAACACCCATGGCAACGTTGTCGTAAACATCGGTAAGTCCGTCTTTTTGCATACCGTCTATCATTGTAGCAGGGCCAAATTTAGCACCTGTCCTCATTTGTACGTAGTGAGGGATAAGGCTCATATTTTCCATACCACCGGCTACGATAACATCAGCATCACCAAGCTGGATAGCCTGAGCAGCCTGCATAACAGCTTTCATACCCGATGCACATACTTTATTTACTGTAGTAGCGATAACCGAGTCAGGAAGACCTGCAAAACGGGATGCCTGTCTTGCCGGAGCCTGTCCAACGCCAGCCTGTACTACATTACCCATTATTACTTCGTCTACATGTTTAGGATCAAGGTTTATCTTATCAAGAGCTCCTTTAATTGCAGTAGCTCCAAGCTGAGAAGCCGTAACGGTTGATAATCCACCCATAAAGCTTCCTATAGGAGTACGTACAGCCGAAACGATTACTACTTTTTTATTCATGATGTTATATTCTTTTGTTTGTTGAAGTTGCGAATTTAATGAATTAATGCACAGATAAAAACAAAGTGTTTAAAAATAGTTGTAAAAAATGCAGGTTTGTTGAATATTGTTAGGTTTAAAAAAGAAACCCCTGCATTGAGCAGGGGTTGTCATTATTCTGAATTTTTTATCTGGCTTCAGCCATTCTTTTCAGCATGGCCCATTGTTTAAGTGCTGTCCTTGCTTCAACGGCAGGGTAGCCAAGCATCACTTTGCCGGGGGCTACATCTCCCGTTACTCCGGATCCTGCTCCAATAGTAGCGCCACTACCTATAGTTGTATGGTCTTTAATAGAAGCGCTTCCGCCAATAACAACACCATCACCAAGCGTTACAGATCCTGCAAGGCCACTGTTTCCGGCCATGATACAGAATTTACCCATAACGCTGTTATGGCCTATCTGTACCAGGTTATCAATTTTACAGCCATCTCCAATGATGGTAGAGCTGAATTTACCACGGTCAACACAGGCATTGGCGCCAATCTCAACAGCATTTCCTATGATAACATTCCCAATTTGCGGAATCTTAGCCAGTCCCTGTTGCGGGCATGGCCTGAAACCAAATCCATCAGCGCCAATAGTCGCATTAGGATGAATAATGGTATGCGAACCAATATGACAACGCTCTCTCACCACTGTACCCGACCACAATACCGTATTGTTTCCAATAGTGCATTCGTCTAATACAGTTACGTTAGGGTATAGGGTGGTATTGTTTCCAATTTTTACATTAGGGCCTACATAACATCCTGCACCAATTTTAGTTCCTTCGCCTGTAACTGCCGTTTCATGAACCACAGCTGTTGGGTGTATTTCTACTTCGAAAGCAGGGTGGGAAGGAGCTAATAGTTCAAGAACCTTAGACATTGCCAAGTCGGCATTGTTTACCTTTATAAAAGCCCTGTTGTCTCCGGGTTCAATATCGATATCCGAATTTACTACCGCTACCGATGCTTTAGAATCGGCCCATAGCTTTTCATATTTTTTGTTTCCTATGAAGGAAATCTGGTTGTTGCCTGCCAGCTCAAGCTGCTCGGGCGATAAAATTTGGTTGCTGGTGGAGCCCACTAATTCTCCATTCAGCAATGTGCTGATTTCCTCTACTGAATACGATTTCATATTTTTAGATATTATTGTTTGTTTGCTGATTGCTCAAAAAAAAGCTTAATAAAATGTTAAGTTTTTGACAATCGGTGATAAATATAGAAATAAAATATTATGCGGTACTATTAAATTGTCTTTTATATCAAAATAACTGTTCTTGATGGTATTTATTATCCAAACCCTATGCCGTAATGTGTTAAATGTTGAATTTGTGTGTGTTAAACTTAAAAAGTCCTGCATAAAGCAGGACTTTTTAAGTTGTGTTTGTAATTAGCCTACAAGAGTGGCTGATAATGTAATTTCGGCTTTTAGTAATTTAGATACAGGGCATATCTCTTTTGCTTTTTGTGCAGCCGCCTGAAAATCCTGTTCTGTAATGCCGGGAACGTTTGCTTCAAGTTTTAGGTGGATTTTAGTGATAGTACCATCTTCAAAAGTTACCTGCGCTTCAGTGTCAAGGTTTTCGGCTGTAAATCCTGCTTCATTAAGAAGGAAGCTTAGCTGCATAGTGTAACATCCTGAGTGTGCCGCAGCGATAAGTTCTTCAGGGTTTGTACCCACTCCGTCGGCAAAACGTGTTTTAAATGATAATTGTGCATTGTTCAGGGTTGTACTCTCAGTAGAGATTTTACCTGTTCCTTCCATTCCTGTACCCTTCCAGTTTGCGTTTGCTTTTCTTGTAAATTTCATAATATTAGTTTTTAAAAGTTGTTTAAATTATTTCTGAATTGTGATTAAAGTTATTTCAATTTTTCGGTTAGAGCATCAGTTGCCTGTTTAATTGCTGCTCTTGGTGCCGGAGTTTTTGTAATTGGGTTAAGCATTACAAAATCGTGTATGGTTCCTATATATCTGGTAGCAGTCACTTTAACGCCTGCTGCGTTTAGTTTTTTGGCATATGCTTCGCCTTCATCACGAAGTACGTCATTTTCAGCAGTGATCACTAAAGCTTCCGGTAATCCTTTTAGTTGCTCGATGTCGGCACGCAGAGGAGACGCTGTTATTTGGGCACGGTCGGCTTTATTTGGAGCATACTGGTTCCAGAACCACATCATAGCATTAAGGGTCAAAAAGTGTCCGTTGGCAAATTGCTGGTAAGATGCGGTATCGAATCCTGCATCTGTAACAGGGTAGAAGAGTAGCTGAAAGTCAATTTGAGGACCTTTTCGTTCTTTTGCCATAAGTGTTACGGCAATTGCCATGTTTCCGCCTACGCTGTCACCACCTACAGCCAGTTTGTTTGTGTTCAGACCTATTGAAGCTCCGTTTTCTTTTATCCATTTGGTAGCGGCATAAGCTTCTTCGTTTGCCTGTGGGTAGCGTGCTTCGGGAGTAGGGGTGTAGTTAACGAAAACTACAGCTATTTTGGCACCTACTGCAAGTTCCCTTACCAGTCTGTCGTGGGTAAATGAATCTCCAAGTATCCATCCGCCACCGTGAAAATAAACAAGTGCCGGTAATTTTTCTTTAACTCCTTTTGGTTTTATGATTCGTATTGAAACTGTTCTGCCATCCTGGGTAATAGTGCGATCTTCAATGTCTGCCGGAAGTTTTTCGTAGTTTCCGGTTTGTGCATTGATTAGTACGTTTCTCGCTTCCTGAATTGAAAGTTCATATAGTTGCGGGCCTGTACCGCTATGAACTGCTTTAAGGAATTCTCTTGTGTTTTTTTCGATACTATAGCTTCCTGCTATAGATGGATCGGTTTGTGCTGTAGCTGCAGTTACACCTAGTAATGCTATTGCTGATATGATTAAATTTTTCATTGTATAATAATTTGGGGTTATTGTTTCATTTTGATAGTACAAAGATATTTCAGGTATGATATATAAAACAAATTAATAATTTTGTAATTTTATAAAATAATTTTATAATCATGACTATACAACAGCTACGCTATATCATTGCCCTCGATGAACATCGTCATTTTGCCAAAGCAGCAGAAGAATGCATGGTAACACAGCCCGGACTTACAATACAATTAAAGAATCTGGAAGAGGAGATAGGTATAAAAATTTTTGACAGGACTAAAGTGCCTTTAAAACCTACATTGCTTGGAACTGAGATCATCAACAGGGCTAAGCGTGTACTGAATGAAGCTGATGCAATCAGGAATTTTGTAGTGAACCAAAAAAATGACCTTCAGGGGGCAGTAACGCTTGGAGTGATCAGTACGCTTTCGCCTTATCTTATTCCACAGTTTATTAAGGCGATGAAAGATGTAGTACCTGATATGCACTTCAATATAAAAGAGGCGGGAACCGGGCAGTTGATTCACGGGCTTCAGAACGGGGAGATTGATATCGCCCTGATGGCTACACCTACAGGAATGCCGGGCTTAAAAGAATATCATGTCTTTGAGGAGCCTTTTATTGCTTTTTTAAATGAAGGGCATCCACTGGCGGGAGAGGAGTATTATGAACTGAATTTAAATGACAAGCCAAACCTGTTATTACTGGAGCACGAATACTGCTATAATGCACAAATGCTGGATATTTGTGAAATGACCGACGATAAGAGAAAAATTGACAGCCAGTTTAATTATGATATCAATTCAATTGAAACGCTGAAGAATCTTGTGAGGGCTGAACTTGGCTTTGCTATTATTCCACAGCTTTCTGTTGCGCATGAAAACGACACTGCATTATTCAAGCCTTTTAAAGATCCTAAGCCGGTAAGGGAGATAAGCCTGGTTACTTCAGATACATTTTCCCGAAAACTTTTGCTGGAGAAAATGAGCCAGACGATATGGAGCTGTCTTCCGGAATCATTGAAAGAAAGTCACAGCTATCGTAAGATTCGATGGAATGACTCTCCTTACTTTATTAATGCGACAGCGGGCTATTTATAAACCCGACAGGAAGTCATTTACTTCAGCCTTCCATTTGTTGGAGTAGTTGTTCAGGTAGTTTTCGTGTCCGGCAAGAGGAAAAAGAACCAGTTGCTTCCTGCCTTTAAGGTTGTTGTAAATACTATTTGTTTCTTCACGGCTTACGCGGTTGTCTTTTTCTCCGTACATAAGGAGTACAGGACAGCTAACTTTTTTGGCATATGCTTCAGGATTATGGTTAAAAGCCCAGAAGCCGTTTTGCAGTCCGCCCCAAAATACAAGGAGTCCGGCCATAGGGACTTCCGGTGCTCCCATAATCCTGAATCGTGTGCAGACTGTTTTGTACATCGACCCGAATGGGCATTCGATGATGATTGATTTAGGGGTGATTTTAGTATAGTCGTTAATTGCTTTTAATATGGCTGCTGCTCCCATAGATGTGCCAAACAGATGAATGTTTTTTTCGCCGTTTCTAACCAGGTAATCATAACATGATTTTACCTGTTGCGCTTCAAAAAAGCCTATTGTAGTGGTATTTCCTTCTGAGCCGCCCGATCCCATAAAATCGACAAGCAGTGTATTATATCCCAGGGCGATAAATTCATCTGATTTATCAATCATTTGGGATTTATTGCCTCCATAGCCATGAAACAGAATTACCGTGCCTTTAGCGTTGGGTGTTTTTATGCTCCAGCATTCGGTTTTTTTATTGCTGTCTATAGTAACGGTTTTATAAGGCTGCGAGGGTTTGGCTGTAATTACAGGACGAGGATTATCAATACCAAAGAAGAGTATGCCTGCTTTTTGAGTTGCTGTAAGTGTGTTGGCATCGGTCTTTTGGGTTACCTTGTCAGAGAAATGTGTGAATTTATAGGAGTGAAAAAATGCAATTACATTTATCAGTATAAAAAGTACAGCAATAAATCTTAAAAGTCTTTTGGTGAATTTTGAACTGTTGTTTGTGGTCATAACATTTAAAAAAGTTTTGATTTAAGTTAAAATTCCCCCTTTTGTAAATGTAAAAAAAATATTGAATGTGCAGATAAAAACAAAAACCACTCTTAGTAAGTGGCCTTGCTTTTATTCATTCTTATTTTTATCGATAAGTTTTACCATATTAGCATTGAATGTTGTCTGGTCAGTACCTAATTCAGCGAAAAATTCATTATCGGCATTCACAGCCGCAGCTAAAGCTTTTTGCAGCACTTTTTCACCCTCGTTTGTAAGCCTGATGATCTTTGCCCGGGTATCGGTAGGGTGCTCGTGGCGTGTGATAAATTTTTTATCCTGGAGTGTGCGTAGTACTTTAGATACCATCATTCTGTCGGCATTGCTCTGTCGCGCTATGTCAATCTGGGTAACGGAGTCGCTTTTTTTAGAAAGCCAGCCTAAAGCGGCCAATAACGCAAGCTGTGTCTGTGTAAGGTCCAGCGGATCCAGTACTTTTTTCTGCTTACGCTGCCAAAGCATGGCTAATTGCCCTAGCAGATATCCGGGACTGTCGTTTGGGCTGCTAAAATGAAAATTAATTTCTTCAGACATAATCGTATTGCGGCATTTAGGTGATAATAACTAAAATCCTGTATCGGTTTTCAAAGTAACTAAATCGAAACGGATAACCCAACTATGTTTGAGTAAAGATTTAGTTTCTCTATTATATAGCATTAAGAAAGGTTAGCTTGTAGCCGTCAAGATCTTTTACGTGAAATGCTCTGCCAAAAGGTGTGTCGATTAGAGGTCCGGCTGTAGTTATGCCATCAGCAATATATTTTTCTCTTAATTCGTCTACTATTTCGTCAACAGCGAACCAGATGGCCACGCCAACACCAAGTTCTTTTCCTTCAAGAGGTTCAAGAGGTGTGCGGATAGCAAAGCTGGCTTCTCCCTGATTGTATTTAAATACACAGGCCTGAGGATTGGTTGTTCCGATTTCAAAGCCTAATTTTTTCTCATAGAACTCTTTTGAAGCTTCCAGATTTTTTACCTGTAGCGATGCGAATGTTAATTGTCTCATCTTTTTAAATTTTATTGTTGTTGCAAATATAGTATATTCGACAACAATAATAATGTGAATAGATTTATTTTTTCAATTCGAAATTTTAAAGTTGATCGAAATGCTGTATAGAAACAGATGAATGGAAGAAAAAAAGATTTTTATCTTATTTGTGGAAGGCTTGTAGATGCTCTTTATGCGAGTCTTAGTATAAAGCTGTTCTAATGGTTTAGCATAAAAACAAAAAACCACTCGAAGTGAGTGGTTTCTGTGTGTTGTGATCGCGACAGGATTTGGTATTGTGACCGTCCCGCCGTGGCGCGATGCTCTGTGCAGTTTTTCTAATGGTTTAGCATAAAAACAAAAAACCACTCGAAGTGAGTGGTTTCTGTGTGTTGTGATCGCGACAGGATTCGAACCTGTGACCGCCTGCTTAGAAGGCAGGTGCTCTATCCAGCTGAGCTACGCGACCCGAATCCTTCTGAATTCTCATTATTTTTTTGTCGGGGTGGCAGGATTCGAACCTGCGACCTCCTGGTCCCAAACCAGGCGCGATGACCGGGCTACGCTACACCC
>QFQM01000365.1 GCA_003243255.1 Flavobacterium psychrophilum
GAGCCGCCGAGCACCTTGATGCACATCACCGCGCGCGCACCGGTGTTGTCGGCGACATCCAGAATAGACTGCATCTGAATCATTTTTTCGCTTCCTGCTTAAAAAACTCTTCTCCAACTTGGTCCGTTTGCCGGCGGCAACGGCCAGTATTGAAGCCCGTTCGGGTCGAACCTCCGCGCTCTCGGATCTACGTTTTCGCGCGGAGAAAGAACCTGGTTTTTCAGTGAAGACCGCTCTGAGAAGCAGACGATCCGAAACCAAAAAAGCAAAATATGCCTGCCCTTCCCCCAAGCGAATTGCCAAGGTTTATGGAATCTTTGACGAATGCGTCAATCCGGCTGGAAACACGTATGCTAATTGAATGGCAATTGTTGACATGGGTTCGTCCGGGTGAAGCCGTTCGCGCAAGGTGGTCTGATATTGATACAACCAACAACATTTGGAACATTCCTGCTGATTTTATGAAAATGAAAAAGCCTCACAAAGTTCCTTTGAGTAAAGAAGCTTTGCACATCCTTGAATTAATGAAATCAATAAGTGGGCATAGAGAATGGGTTTTCCCCAGCATTAAAGCGCCTCTTAATCATATGCATGAACAAACAGCCAACGCAGCTATTATCCGAATGGGGTTTGGAGGCGAACTTGTAGCTCACGGTATGCGTTCGATTGCAAGAACAGCGGCAGAGGAGTCTGGTAAGTTCAGAGCTGAAGTTCTTGAGGCAGCACTCGCCCACTCTAAAAAAGATGAAATTATCGCAGCATACAATCGTGCAGAATATCTGATAGAACGACAGAGTTTGATGCAATGGTGGAGTGATTACGTTCAAACTCAAAGAGCTAAAGCTATCGCTGCTTGACTGATACAGGGGATTAGCAAGAAGGATAGGGATAGCCTGGAAAGCCCATATACTGACGAATGCCCCTTAGCTAAAACATTCTCATCGGATTGAAAGCGCACATGTACATAAAACCAGTATAAAAACATAAGGTTATATAACTAAACTTTGATACGTATGCTTCCATATGTTTTTAGTGTTTGATATGGTGAAAAAAAGATACTGATGTTTTTTTATGCTTTCATTGCTTGTTTCCTTAGTGGGCTACCATATGGATTTCTTTGAAAAAACTAATGCTGACAAAAATTCAATAGGTTTTACCTATCAAGATTACGTTGCTTTAAAACATGCCTTAGAGCTTAAACCAGAAGAACACATTGGGATTGAAGTTTATGACGATCTCCATCTTGAGAGCATCGAGGGTCATAAAACTTTGGTTCAAGTTAAACATTCAATTAACAAGTCTAATATAACTAATAAAGACATAGACTTATGGAAAACATTATATAATTGGTCAGAGGCGATTAAGACCATAGGCGACAAAAGCATTAGCCTTATTTTTTACACTAACAAAGGTCTTACCTTAGAGCCTGGTATCGTGCAACTTTTGACTAACGACACTAAGGACATTGAAAAAATAAAAGATGAAATAGAAAAGATAGAACAAGATCATAAAAATAAGTCAGATGACCTTTATAAGTATATTTCTATCATAAATTCACTCGATAGCAATTCTTCTAAACGTTTATTTAATAGTATAAGTTTTCAACATAGCGAAGATGGGATCATCCGCCAAATAAAAACATTACTAAAAACATTAGCAATCCCTGATGATAAAATAGATGATGCTTTTAATTATATTTCAGGTGCTTTTTTTAAACATAAATATGATTTGGTTAAAAATCACACCAAAATAAATATAAGTTATGATGACTTTCGAAATAATTTGGGAATAGATAGGATTATTCAAATTTCAAGAAATTGTATAAATAATTTCGACCAATACTACGATTTTGAATCTGCATACCCAACTAACGTTGAATCAAAGATATCTTACAAACAACTCAAAGATTTGGATTTGAATAGCGATTCAATCGTAAAATATATAAATGAAATGGCCAAAACAGAAGCTTTCATTCAAAAATTGCAAAGCTCTGGAGATTTAACAACTCAAGAAGAAAGACTAATATATCTAAAAGCGCTTGATGAATGGCAATCACGTCATTCAGCAACGTATATACGAAGCCGTTTTACAGAAATAAATGAAGATCATCTTAATAAAGCCTTCTCTGTCTATACTGAATTGACAGGAAACTGTAATATTGTGTTGGATAAAAATCAATTACCTAAATCTATGACTACAGGAACGTTCTTGCTCCTTTCAGATAAGCCCAAAATAGGATGGCTTCAAAACTGGGAGTCAGTCTATAAATGAAAATATATAACAATGAGCTTTTAGGTATATTCTCTTTGCAAGAGGTGTTATCAATAGCATCAAATATTGAAATAAGCAATGCAATGCTAATTTTACCAATTATATTTCATAAAAAAAGCTTAGATTACCTTGCCCACAAGAGAACCAATACACTATCTTTTCAAGATCTACTATTAACCAAGCCCGAAATAATAGTATCCATAAATAAAAGATTCTATAATTTCCTTCCATCCTCAGTTAATTGTGTTTCATTGTGCCTTGAAAATGGAATAGCTGAATTAGAACACGGTAAATTAGCATTTAAAAACAAGTTAATATTAGATAATGCGATCCCGTTTATTGGCAAAAGAGCCGTAAAAATACAGGCAGCATCTATAAACGTTGCACGTTTATTATTAGAAGAACCACACAATATATATGACATTTGTGGAGTTAGATTATAATGCAGATTACTAATATTTTAATATGGCAAATTGATTCAACCTTGAGGAATTTAGAACTTGAGGAAAATAAGGTAAATGTAATAACAGGTGATTCTGGCAAAGGGAAATCCTCAATACTGGCTATCATTGATTATTGCCTTTTATCCTCATCATCTGATGGTATATCAAAAACAAATGTCGATAATTTTGTAAATTGGTATGGGATTAGATTAAGTATAAACGGTAAATATTTCACTATTTGTAGAAAAGCGACACACTTTGAAGAAGATGATCTAGTTTACTTTGACAAAAATGGAGACATTCCACAAATCCCTATTAACAATATCAAAAAGGATGTTTTAAAAGAACATCTGAATTATGAGTTTGGTATTAATAGTTCTCTAAAAATCCCTTATGGTGGTAGATTCATACAACAAGGGTCAAAAGTATCCTATAGATATTTTATCCCGCATTGCTTTATAGATCAAACAACACTAACCTCTTCAGAACATCTTTATTCGAAAATCTCTGATTTAAAGACAAGAGAGCGTATTGACCGAACCTTTGACATGGCTCTTGGCAGTGAAAACGCCGAAACTATGATAATGAGAACGCGGTTAGAAGAATTACAAAGGAATCTTGCTCGTATCGAATATAAACAGTCGGCTAGCAAAGACTCTTATATCAATTTCGAAAGTGAAATAGAATCACTATACGAAAGGGCGTATTATTTTGGTTTAATAAGTGAAAACAGCAAGAATGAACCTGACCTGCTCCCCGTTGATTAGTACACCCCGATGTTAGTAATGTCTTCATAAGCCACATGAGGACATCCCCATGAAG
>QFQM01000366.1 GCA_003243255.1 Flavobacterium psychrophilum
GTAGTTACACAATAACAGATTCTTATCAGACTGCCACACCATATTTAACAATAACACCAACAGGTGATGTTGGTCTTGGCTCACAATCTCCAACAGCAAGGTTATCAGTTGCAAATGGTCAAGGTGGTAATCAAATAGAAATGACTCGTGGTAGTGGTAGAGTATTATTTGGACAAGCTACCAACGAACATAAGCTTATTCTTTATGGAGGTGCATCTGGTGCTGAAATACCTTATTGTATTTGGCATGAAGGAGGTAACATGACAATTGGTGGTACTGCCGATAATGGATATGATTTAGACGTTCAGGGAATGGGTAACTTTACATCTGGTGTAAATATATCTAATGGTCAGAACTTAACTTGGGGTGGAACATATTCAAGTGGTAGACCTACAATTGCTGGTGATTCAGGAAGTGGTTTAGGATTTTACCCGTCGGGTGCTACTTATGTAGGAAAAGCAACGATGGTTGTTCATAAACTTGATAAAGTCGCAATTGGGATGTCAAATTTAACAGGAGCGAATGCTAAATTTTCCGTTTCTGGTTCAACTGATTTATTTGGAGTTTTAAATTGCTCCAGTACTGCATCTTTTGGTGGTGAAATACTTGTTGGAGACCCGACAGGCGTAAGCCCTTATGCAGCTGTTAATATTAATTATTTAGACCAGAAGTTAAACGGCCTTCCTAAGATTATTAATAATACAACTGTTGCAGCACTAAGTAATAGCACATTAAATGCTAATTATCCATCTGTTGCAATTGGTAGTCAAATAGTTTGCGGTGCTGTTGGTACAGGCGTTATCTATGTAAAGATAAATAGTAATACATGGAGACAGATGTATCTGAATAGTATATAACGAAATTCTAATATTAGAAAAAGAGAATGGGAAATTTAGAGATTGGAACATGGTTACTTCAACAAGCACCTGTAATTGTGGTGATGGGAATTGTAATCTGGTGGCTCGCAAAAAGGTTGGAAAAAGCACAAGATGAGAAAGATGTGCTATCTAAGGATGTAGTTAAGCTAACTACAATCTGGGAAGAGAAAGCAAATGACGGTAAGGATGAGGAAATTTTAAGACTTCTAACCGAGATTAAAACAATTGTTAGTGCAAAATGAAAGAGTTAATTAAAGTGTTATTTCACAGGAGAGACACATCAACATACACAGATGCTTTAGAAAAGCTTTCTAACGTTAGAAAGATGCTTGAACAAAAACCTAAAAGTGTAGTATTTAAAGAGGTTTATATTACTGAAATTAAGTTTTAAAAAGAACCCCTCAAATGAGGGGTTCAACCAAGCAACTTGTGATACATAACTAACCCAAGTACTTTGTTTGTTATTGGAGTAATTTTGATGAAGTAAGAACGTGCAGCAAATTTAAAAAACTAATATTTTTCTTTCAAAATCATTAACACATTTCTAACAACAGAATATGAAATAAGAAAAGCACCGGGCATACGCTTCGGTGCTTTTTCATTTTACCAGTGTCTCAGTGTCTTAGAGTCGAACTCAAATATATAAAAATTTAATAAGCCAGCATAATACTGGCTTATATATATCGTAAGGTGACGAAGAACTTTTACCCTTTTGGTGGGTGGGGGTCGTTACCAAAAGTTCTTTCTTCTTGAATCGTGCCGTCCATTTTATGGATTATTACTTGTGATAAGGGATGTGTTTGCGCCATTTCTAAAGTTCGTTCAACTACATCAGCTTTGTTTTCGCTTCTAACTGATGACCTGTTGCTACCTTCTTTCTTGCCAGCCCAACCGCCTTTCTCGTGGGGCATTACATGATATATTACTCTATCTGCCATAATTCGTAAGTTTATTGTTATTCATAAAGTTACATAGTAAAAGTCTTAACTATTTCCCATTTGATAAATGCTTAACAAAGATGAAGCCCCGCAGATCTGCGGGGCTTCATAATTCTTTAGGATAAAATAAGAGGAAGTTCAGCAAACTTCCAGTAATCCATTATTACTTTCACCTTTTTTGAATACTCATTATAGTCTGCTAATTTGTGAAAAAATCCTTGAATATTTCTTTTGTAACCACTTAGTATAACTTGAGGGTCATTGCTCGTAGAACAAAAAATATAAGGAATGCTTTTCAATTTTAGTTTCGGGTCGTTCAGTATTAAGTCTCTCAATTCATAGCCATTCATTTTAGGCATATTGATATCCGAAATAACTAAGAACGGATTAACATCTGACTGCTTCAAATAATCCACCACTGCCGTACTATCATGTATGACAACAATTTCATTGTCATACTCTAGTTCTGATATAATTTCTTTAAGAATATCAGCATCATCTACATCATCTTCTACAATGATAATCTGGCCGTTTTTACGCATAAAAATTTAATTATAATATCTGTAAAGGTAAGCCTACGATGTTAATTCTAAGCCAATATGATGTTAAAGTAATTAACAGTTAGATTTTACACTCTATACAATTCGCGCTAAATATTTTGCATCAAGCCCTTTACAATTGGCGTTTCAATCCTATTCTTTAAGTATAGCTAATTAATTATGAGCGATGAAATAATAAAGAAAAAAAACAGACCTGGGCAGGGTCGTAAATACAAAATGACTGACAAGCTAGTAAGTATTTTTGAAAACATCGTACGGAATCAACCAGTCGCATTCCTCACCGATGAAGAGTTGGTTTTTTTAATCAATAAGGAATTGGAAACTAAGGAGAGAATTGATATAAAGACCTTCAAGAACTGGAAGTCTGGTAAGTCTCCTGATAACGAAACAGCAAGGAAATTTGAAGAGTTATATGTTGATGCAAGAATGATACAAAAATTAGGGTTGCTAAGTAAAATTCTAGAAGGTGGTGATAAAAACTGGTACAGGTTTGCATGGATACTGAAAAACAAGTGGGACAATGAATATAACCCCGCTACGCAAATACAGCATACAAGCGAAAAAACAATTAATATACTTCCTGCTAACGATGAGCAGAAGAAGCTAATCGATAACATATTTAATGTTATAAATGACGCTGAGTATGTTGAAGTACCACCAAAACAAATAGCCACCAAGAAAAAAAAAAAAAAAGATGATGAATATGAATTTTAATGTATCAAGAAGATGAAAAGAAACCGATGCAGCTTACAACTGCATTTAATAAAATAGCTGCCTTAAAAAAACCTATCCGTTTAATTTGTGGAGGGATGCGTTCCTCGAAAACTACAAGTGTTTTACAGTTACTAATAATCTTAGCTGATAGAGGTAAAGAAGATATACTGATTGTAGCTGAGAGTTTGCCAGCGTTACGAGAAGGAGCAATGAAAAACTTCTTTAATCTATTAAAAGATTATGGGAGTTACAATGAAGATAATCACAACAAAACAGAGAACGTTTATTTGCTTGGCGATTCAAGAATTAAATTTCTTGGTTGCGAAGACCCAGATAAAGTAAGGGGTATTACAAGCACTATCGTTTTTATAAATGAGTGCAATAATGTTCCTTTTGGTGTTTTTGATGGTCTTTCATCCCGTGCTGAAAAACACTTGTAGTTTTCG
>QFQM01000367.1 GCA_003243255.1 Flavobacterium psychrophilum
CGCAAGGAGCCATACGGACCCTGCAAGAACAAGGCATACGCATTGTCATATTGACCGGCGACAACCGAACAACCGCACAGGCCGTAGCCAAGACATTGGGTATTACAGAAGTGGAGGCAGAAGTTCTCCCAGAAGATAAAGGGCTCATCGTCAAGAGGCTTCAATCCGAGGGGCGTGTTGTTGCAATGGCTGGCGACGGCACAAACGATGCGCCTGCCCTGGTCGCCGCCGATATCGGTATTGCCATGGGAACAGGAACGGACGTGGCAATGGAGAGTGCGGGTATTACGCTGCTCAAAGGTGATTTAATGGGCATCGTACGCGCCAGAAAATTATCGCACTCCGTCATGCGCAACATCCGTCAAAATCTGTTCTTTGCTTTTATTTACAATACGGCAGGCATTCCCGTTGCCGCTGGAATTCTATTTCCGACCTTCGGAATTTTGCTAAGCCCGGTTATAGCGGCGGCGGCCATGTCACTTTCTTCAGTAAGCGTCATCTTGAATGCCTTACGTTTGAAAATAACCAAGTGGTAACACTGTCAAATCTTTATAACTTATGGATACTGGAATGCGAGGCAATGACCGGTATTACTTTATTGAGAGATGGGACAATGGAAATCTTTCTTCGATAGAAGGATAAGGTATTTCATCTAATATTTTTTAACGACGGCTTTTAAAGAAAGAAAGGTGTAGACAAATTCGTTAAAAAAAATGCCTTTACTTCTCAATTACGTCTGCTTTGAGCAATATTTTATTCAGAAAAGAATACGGCAGTATTGATATTCCAATACAACGAAACCGTACTTCTTCGAACATCAACAGGCCACGCAATTGGCACAGAGGCGGCAAGGCTTACCACATTGAAATATGGCTCACTGGTGACCCTTATCCCTTACGGACAGAGGCGCCTATATTAGGTAAAACAGGGATGGTGGCACTCTTTTTTGTCGAATCCGAATAGAACAAGAGTATTTTCCGGGTAAATACCTCACAAATAAGTTAGAATCTTAATTTTATTAACATTGACAATATTTGTATAAAACAATAGTTGTTTATACAACTATTGTTTTATTAACTTTGTACTTTACATAACACTGATATGAAAGTTGAAACAATATTAACCGCAAATGACAGGTACAATTTACTTACCGGTAATGTTCCTATGCTATTCAACCGTTTCCTAAGCCAGCAATTTAAATTGAATGGAACAGATCTGACGCGGGAACAATGGTCTGTTATAGCGCCGCTATGGAAACAGGATGGATGTTCGCAACAGGTAATAGCCGATTTTGCCCATAGGGATAAACCCAATATTACCAGACTGATTGATAACCTGGAAAACGAAGGTTACGTAGAGAGAAGAGCCCATCCAACTGATAGAAGGCAAAACCTGATATTTCTGACCCATAAAGGAAAGGAGATAGAAAAGAAAGTAATGCATGTTGTGAACACCGTAACCGAAAAAGCTACCAAAGGCCTCTCAGAAGCACAGATCATAGAGATAAAAAACTTCTTCCGGCATATTCAGGAAAATATTCAAAACGAGATGATATGAAAAAAATAAGGCTATTTATTGCTTTAATTCTGTTCAGTTCCATTATAAAAGCTCAGGTTTTTATAAGTGATGATTTGAATTACGCCATCGGAAAGGCGTTGCAAAAAAATGCGGAGATTAAGAATCAAGGTCTGGAACTACAAAAATTAGAATTGGAGCGCAAAAGCGTATTGGCTAAATACATTCCAAAAATTGAGGCTGCAGGATTATACTCTCGTATTAGCAGCGATGCAAAATTGGATTTGGCTACCGTGAATTTACCTGTCACCGGAAATCCGATTTTTTCAGGAGTGTCTGATTTTAACACCAATGCCAATGCCCTTTACGGAGGCGTTACCGCAAAAGCAGTACTTTTTAGCGGTGGACAAATCCTAAATGGTGCCAAAGCGCTCAAGGAGAAAAATACCGGAACGGCTTATATGATGGAAAACCAAAAAGATGAAGTCATAAAAGATGTCATAGCGAGCTTTGACCAACTCCAACTTTTGGAAAGTGCCAAAAAACTCATCGACGACAGCGAAAAAAGATTGGCAAAAGAAACCGAAAGGGTGGATAAAGCAATAGTGGAAGGACTGGCAATTCCGTATGACCGCGATAAGATCAAACTGGCAGCTTTGGAGCTGGCATCCAAACGCGCCGACGTGGAAAACAAAAAAAAACTACTGGTATTGAAAATCAAACAGTCCACTGGTCTTTCGGAAGAAGAAATACTGAACACAAATCATCAGTTAGAACCGATCCTTATTTTGGAAGACCTGAACACAACTGAACGAAATGAGATCAAAGCATTGGAATCTTTCAAAAACGCATCTGAATATGCCATTAAAAAAGAAAAAGGAAGCCTTCTTCCTACTGTAGGAGCTTTCGCCGGATATAGCTATGCTTCTTTATTTAATGCCAATACAAATGTCCCGGCTGGTATATTGAATACTACTGCCACTAACTTGAAGCTGAACGAATTTACATTTCATCCAAACTGGATGGTTGGTGTGGCAGCGAAATGGGAACTCTTCAGCGGATTTGAACGCAAACATAAAATAGAAGAAGCCAAAATAGGATTGACGCAAGTAGAAAATAAACTGGAAGATGCTAAAGAGAAACTGGATTTACAGCTTGTAAAAAACAAAGTGGACTATGAAACGATGCTGCACCAGGTAGATATTGCACTACAAAGAGAAAAAATAGCACAGAACAACAATGAAATAGCATCCAAGCAATACAGATTAGGACTGATCAACGTAACCGAACGCTTAGGGGCGGAAAATGATATATATAAGGAATCCCTGAACAGAGTAGAAGCCGTGTTCAAACAGCGACAAACTGCTATTGAGGTTTATCAGGCATCGGGAAAATTATCAACCTTTATTCAAATTCAAAACTAATCAGAATGAAAAAATTGATCTATATACTAAGTGTTACGGGAATTTTGATTTCCTGTAAGAATAAAACGGAAGTATCTCAAACTATCCAGGGAAAGACCGAACGGGAAGAAATTGCCGTGGTTGGTGTGGAAGCACGGCGACATGGGCAAGGCACGCACGATCTCGGGCAATTGCCGAGACTGCGCGTAGCGCCCGAAATCGAAGATGCGCATCTCGCGCGAATCTGCATATCCCAGCGGCCCCTTCGGGTCTTCCTCGATCCCATCCGCGCCGCGCGTAAAGCAATGCAGGCTGAAGATCACCTGGACCGGGTAGCTGCGCTCAGGCTTGCCAACCTGTTCGGCCTGCTTGAAGGTGTGTACGAACGGGTGCAAATGGGACAGGACGTAGCTCGTTCCCTCGTGGGTGAATGGTTTCCATGCACTCATGACCTGACCACGGGTGCGAGCCCCCGCTCCTTCTTGCTCGCACGCGCCTTCCGATAGGTCTTGCCCTGAGCACGCGACATCAACGGGAGTTGGCGTGTGAAGTCATCCCGGCACCCCGCCAGCACCGGAC
>QFQM01000368.1 GCA_003243255.1 Flavobacterium psychrophilum
ATAGAGTAGTAGCCTGATTTTCGGATTGCTGAAAAGAATTGACTTCTTCTTGCTGAGCATTTACCATCATTAATGATAAAACAAGAAAAAAACATGAAAATATACGCTTCATCATTTAAAACTAATTTTTTTATTTACAATCTTATCAGCAAATATAATATTTATTAGGTAAATACCTCTTGATAATTGTGATTTTTCTATTAATAAACTATTTTTATTACCTGATTCTATTGATTTTAAGAGCTTCCCTGTAACATCATACACTACTACTCTATTAAATATTTTGTCTGATTCTATATTTATATTATCAAGCTCCCAGTCTTTAAACATCTTATGTTTAACATCTCCCTTAAGAATACCTTTAGTGCCATATTTGGTATCGGTAAGCTCAATATGAGCAAATGATATTTTCTTCTCAGAAAGTGTAACCATGGCATTTTCCTCAAAGTTATAATCCGTATTGAGGTAGCCAACATTGAGTCCTGCTTTCTTCAGATAGAGTATACCGTTTATCTCAGGATTCTTAACATTACCCACAATAGCTGCGCGCCCGGAAGCCTTACCCCTTATCTCTTTGAAAACCGATTTGAGGAATACCTGCAACGGACTGATGTCAAAATCACTGAAATTGGCATCGAGGGATAAAAGTGTTTGTTTATCAACTATCTCAACCGCACCACGCACATTGAAATTTTCATCTCCACCTCTGGCTATAGATGAGTTGACATTAAATTTCCTGAACGACCTGTCCCCCGTTACCTGAAGGTTCATATCACCAAGATCAAACTTATTAACCTTAAGGGTATCTATAGTTACCGATGCAGCAGGTTGGAATTCCTGTTTATTCTGTTTAAGGCTTACCTCACCATTAAGCCTTCCGCCAAAACTAAGGCTATCGAGTGACGGAGTTATCTTATTAAGATCCACATCATTAAAAGTAAGCTTAAGATCCTTATAATCTTTCCCTTTCAGCATACCTTCAAGCTCAACTTTCTGGTCATTATGCGACAAAGTCAGTTTGTCAATGGTAAAATCAGTAAGCTTTTTATTGAAAACGATTTTATTCTGCTCGGTATCATCTTCATTTATATACCATACATAATCTTTAACCCCGATTTCTGATTTTTTAAATCCTACCACCGATTTATTATCCTTATCAATGGTATGGTACAGGTTCAGGTTAAAATAATCTTTGCCCATATTACCTCCTTTGAATTCTGAACGGAGGTAAAGCGTGTCGTTTTTAGTAACGTTTACTATTTTGAAATCAGATATCTTATAATTTTTCATGCGTATGGTATCCATACTCACATAAGCATTATAAAGTGGATTCCTGTTGTTTACATCTATCTCAATATTATTGAATTCATTATTGAACGCTGTAATGATTGGTGAATCAAAAGACATGACAAATTCCCCCTTATCGGCATTAATCCGCCCTTTTAAAACTGTATTATCACCAACAATTATATCGGGATTGATAATCTCTACAATCTTATTGTAAATCGTAAAATTGAAGTCCAGATACTGTCCTTTTTTAACCTTGTATGGAGAGTAATTGGTATAAAGGCTACCTAAAGCATTTTCTACAAGTTTTGGCACTTCTTTTATATCATAAAGTCCGGAAACCCTTCCCTCGATAATATCTTTAGAATCTAATGTAACAGTCCTTACATTGTTTTCATCATAAGAAGCATCTACCGTAAAATCATCAAAAAAGTAACTATCCTTGCTGTTTTGATACGAAAGGTTGTTTACATGCAGTTTACCCGCAAGTGTATTCAGGCTGTTTCCGCTGGCATTTGCAATAATGCTTCCCTTAAAGATGGAAAGCGTATCTTTTTTCATGAAGTTCAGCATATGCAGATCGGCATAATCCACCTGCATGTTGAAATCATAATTATTACGGTTCTTGCTCATATCCAGCAAGCCATCAAATGACATCCTGAGGTTAGGGTCATTACTTTCGACCATACCATTAAAATAAGGCCATTTGAATTTACCGTCAACCGTAACGTTCTTATAATTGTACTTATTGACTACAAACTGAGTTATATCACCCTTAACAGCGGTATTAAGTGATTTTTTATTAAAGCCCTGTCCATCAACATCAATGTGTAATGTTGCAAGCCCAAACATTTTGTTATCGATAACACCTCCAACATTAAAGCCCTCAAGATCAATCGTCCCCAGATAAGTCGCTGTGTCCGGATTATTATAATCCTTTACCGAAAGATTAGCCGTAGCCTCACCCAGTTCTGACATTACATACATATTTGTGGAAAGATCCTTTTTGGTAAGGACTACATCACCAACAAGGTCTATACGTCCAAATTTCTGAAGGATAACCGGTAAACTCTTACCCAATATCCTTGGCATTATGTTTTTAAGATTGGTATAATTTGACGATATCCTGTCAAAATTCCCGTTCATGTAAAAGCCCGGCCCCTGCTTATCGAACAAATGCCTGAAGTTTACCGACCCTATAATTTCCGAATCGTTTTTATCCAACAGTTTAAGATAATGAAGTACAAAATCATTCATAGGTCCTGTAAGCCTTGTTGAAAGATAGAATTTTTGGTTCGGGCCAAATTCGTTATAAAAATAATTCAGCTCGTTTGACGAAACAGTAGCCCTATCCACCAAAAAATCAAAATCGACACGATTGACAAAATCCTTCATGTCTTCTCTTGTATAAGTAAGCTTTACAGCCCCTTTTAAAGCAGATTCAGAAGTTGCCAACTCAAGATTATCAAGCTTGATATTAGTTTTTGTATAGCTGAATTTAGCGGTAAGGTTCTCTACAAAAAGCTTCCTGTGATCCAGCAGGGAAAGTTTTTTAATATCAGCAGTAATGTCGCTGCCTTTGATATAGAAGTCAGCAAGCTCACCATTAAGCTTTTTGAAATCAAGTATGCGCGGGGTTACAGCATTTTCATTTGTAAGCCTGTATCTTCCGTTGGTTACAAAAAGCCTGTCTGTCCTTAGCCTGAATTTACCACTGCCGGGCTGGCCGTTGTCAAAGGATTTTACAAAAACATCCAGACTGGACATTTTTTCCCCTTTGTAGGTTTTCATATGAAAATTCAGCTTCTCTGCCCTGATGGTACCAAAGCGCAACTTGCTGTCAAGAAAACCACGAACGTTTAGTATGTTGGTTTGTATACGATCGGCTGAAATAAGCGTATCTTTGTGGTGGTCGAGTATCAGTACCCCTTTTAGCTTAACGCCTCCAAAAACAGATACCGCTATTTTATCGATATTAATGTTTGTGCCAAAGTCCTCGTTAAGCTTATCGGTAGCGTAGTGTGCTATTTTAGTCTGTACAAATGGTAACGAGAGCGCAATACCCAATAGCAGTAGAAATACGATAATGCCAATTATCGTCCTGATAAGTATTTTTTTAAATTTTTTGATACTGCTATTTGTTTTAAATTTGTACTCTGGCTGTCATGGCTAATATGCAACAAAAATAGCAATTTTTAACGT
>QFQM01000044.1 GCA_003243255.1 Flavobacterium psychrophilum
TTGTTTTTGAAGCCACAAAGTAGGTCAGCATAGAATAAAACGCTTTTTCAAGTCCAAAGAAAATAGCCGCCACAGAAAATATTATGATATTAAGCCCTAATATGATCTCACTCATTGTAAAGCCAACTTTTTTACTGGTGTAAACTGCTAATACTTCAATACCATCAAGAGCACATCCTCCTCTCATACCCAAACCAACACCTAAGCCAATGAAAAATCCGCCAAAAGCAGACACTATTAATTTATCGTGGGTAATTTCAGGTATAGGCATATAAAGCAGACACACTCCAAGCAGCACAATCGCTATTGATGTTTTAACAACAAACTTCTTTCCTATTATCCTGTAACCAAAGAACAACAGGGGAATATTAAGCGCAATTATAAGGAAGGCTATATTAACATGATAGGTTTCATGGAGCAGCAGCGCAAGGCCTGTAACCCCTCCATCAAAAAAATGATTGGGTATCATTAATGCCTTTAGCGCAAAACTTATACTGAGAATACCCAATATAACACTTATATAATCTTTTACAGAATCCTTTAGACCAGTCATTATTTACTATTGTATTTTTGATTTTATTATTTCAAGATGCTCCATCTTTTTTGCCTGCCTGAGCTCCCTGGCAGTTTTGGTAAAGTATTGATGTTGCTCAAAAAACTTTACCTGAATAACATTCCACTGATTTTCATTCTCAACCTCTCCTCTCTTTTTCAGTTCCGCATAAAGATTGTCAGATATTTCAAAAAAGTCATCCCTTCCCAAATAGTCAAGATCGGCATCGGCCATTATCTCTTCTAACGCATTCTTAGGTGACTGCGGAATTTTAGTTGCCATGATCATCCCACAAATTTGGGATATTTGCGTTTCATCATAGCCAAATCCCGGAAGAAATTCCCTTGCATAAGCACAGGATAATTCTTCGTGTCCCTGAGCTTTTATAATAAACCCTGAATCGTGAAAAAGTGCCGCTGTCTTTAAAAGCGTGGCAACTTCATTATCCAGACCAACCGCAGAAGCGTGTCTCACAACAGAATCATACACATCAAGTACATGGCCAACATTATGGTAATATAATGACGCAGGTAATTCGTTGTCCAGTTTTTCTAGAATAAAACGTTTAGCTTTTTCAAATTCCATCATTGGTTGCATTTTTTGGTTCAGCGAAATACATTTTTACCATACCCTTCCCTTTAACCTCAATCTCACCACGGTATTCGCCATCCATTTCATTTTTAATAAGATTATAAGTGGTCTCACTTACATTAACCTTTCCAACTTTACCATTGGTTTCCATACGCGCAGCCACATTTACAGCATCACCCCATATATCGTAGGCGAATTTTTTAATCCCAACAATACCTGCAACCACTTCACCTGAATTGATGCCAATTCTCATCTCAAAATAAACTTCTCCCTGTTTTTTTCGTTCCTCTTTGTATGCATCAATAAAGTCCCGCATTTCTAAAGCAGCCTTCACTGCATTAAGAGCATGGTCCGGATCGGGATTTGGAAGCCCGCTTACTGCCATATAAGCATCGCCAATGGTTTTTATCTTTTCAATATTATATTTAGTAATTATCCTGTCGAAGGCCTTAAAGCAATAATTGAGCTGACTGATAACATCCCCAGGCGACATTTTTTCAGATAGTCGCGTAAACTCTTCAAAGTCCGTAAAAATAATAGAAACCTGCTCATAATATTTTGCATTGGCCTCGCCTTTTTCTTTCAGCTCTTCAGCCACTTCATATGGCAGGATATTCAAAAGAAGATCATCACTACGCTTCTTCTCGTTTTCAATTATTTTATTATCCCGTCTCTTCCTCACATAACCAACACCCACACCTCCGGCTATCACAATAAGAAAAGCTGCCCCGGCAAGAGACATATTACGCAGTGACTTTTCATTTTCCAGGCTTATCTTCTGTTTTGCTTTAAGCTGCGTTTCTTTTTTGCCATATTCATATTCTTTTTCCTTAACTAAAAACTGGTTGTTTTTTTCCATGTTGTTAAGGCTGTCACGGTAAAGTATATACTCTTTATGAGTAACAAATGCTTTTTTAAAATCCGACTTAAGATCGTAAGCCTGGTAGAGATAGTATAAGAAAGACGATATTCTTTCCAGATTCTTAAACTCTCTGTTTACCTTGATTCCCTTTTCCAGATGAAAAATTGCTTTATCAAGCAGCTCATCAGCATTTGCAACTCCTTTTTTTGCAAGTTCAAAATAGGTTGCACCAACATTACAATTAGCAAGAGCTGTTACTTCACCAGCATTAAGCTTTTCACCTATAGCTAATGATTCAAGATGATTTTTTAAAGCTTCCTCATAGTTTTCATTGGCAAACAAAATTCTCCCGAAAAAAACGTGGGCATACATACGGGTTAATCCGTACGGATTTTGAAGATTTACAGCATAAGCTTTTTCAAGGTATTTCTTCTCGTTGGCAGCATCTCCAAGCGCATGGTATTCACTACTTATATATCCTAACGCTCCTGCCTGTCCATAAATGTCCCCAAAGTTTTCTCTTATCTTTAATGCTTTATTGTAATAATCAATAGCTGTTTTATGCTGTTTTTTTTCAGAATAAAAAGATGCAAGAGAAGAATACACATCTGCTGTATAACCGTTAAATACCTTCTGTGATTCGGCTTTTTTAAGCAGAGACCTGTACATCTCCATTGCCTTCTCTCTATCCCCTCTTTTAGTGTAAATATCAGCCATCGCTTTGGAAGAAGTCATGAACATATTGGTGTTCCCTTTCTTTTCGGCAACATCCCTTACTTCCCTGAAACAATCGGCAGCCTCATAATTCATCCCTTTAAGGGAATATGATCCGCCTTTTTGAAGAAGAGCTTCGAGATAATCATCAGTACGTCCAAGTTTTTTGAACAGTCTTATTGCCGCATCAAAATATCTGAATGAGACATTTATATCTTCATCCATCTCAGCAATGGCTAAATTTCTGTAAACTTTTGCAACAAGAAGGTCGTCACCCATTTCTTTTGCCAATACAAGTGCTTTTTTGTAGTACGCCAGCTCGTTTGCAAAATCCGATTTGTACTCATAACTGGCGGCAAGGCTTCTGTACGAATACACAAGTCCCTTATCCCATTTTGCTTTTTTTGACAGATCTGCTGCTTTTTGCGAATGCGCAAATGCTTCAGAAGCCATATCAAGCTCTTTATAATAATCCGAAATTTGAAGAAGAATATTTACACGTGTTGTGTCTGATTTTACAGCAGGAAGTTTACGTTGTAGCGAATCGATCTTTTTTTTATAAACATCAGACTGTGCCGATGCCGGCAATCCGAAAAAGAAAAGAAAAAGGATGAGTATTTTTTTAACCATACCGGGATTATTTTTGATAAGCCAAAACAACTAAACGCTCAAAAATATAGTTATTTTTAAGAATTTCCTAACGACACCAAAAAATAAAAAACCCGGATAGTTTATATCCGGGTTCTTCTATTTTAATGGCTTAACTAATTATTTAAGCTTCTTTTTAACTTCAACTTCCTGGTAAGCCTCGATAACGTCATACTCCTGAATGTCGTTGTAATTTTTTATCTGCATACCACAGTCATATCCTTTCGAAACTTCCTTAACGTCATCTTTGAAACGTTTAAGGGTTGTTAGCTCTCCGGTATAGATAACCACACCTTCGCGGATAAGCCTGATCTTAGAACTTCTGAATATTTTACCATCAGTAACCATACATCCGGCAATAGTACCCACTTTAGATATCTTGAATGTTTCACGGATCTCAGCAGTACCTGTAACTTCTTCTTTAAGCTCAGGTGACAACATACCTTCCATCGCATCTTTAAGATCATCAATAGCATCATAGATGATAGAGTAGTTTCTGATATCAATCTCTTCCTTATCAGCAAGAGTTCTTGCACTCGCAGAAGGACGAACGTTAAATCCGATAATGATCGCATCAGAAGCTGATGCAAGCAATACGTCAGATTCTGTAATCGCACCTACACCTTTGTGAATGATCTTGATTTCGATTTCCTCTGTACTTAGTTTAGAGAATGAATCTGCAAGAGCCTCAACCGAACCATCCACGTCACCTTTGATGATGATGTTAAGTTCTTTAAACTGGCCAAGAGCAATACGTCTTCCAAGCTCTGCAAGCGTAGTATGTTTTTTAGTACGTGCCGATTGTTCACGGATAAGCTGAGTACGTTTAGCAGCAATTTGCTTAGCCTCTTTCTCATCTTCATAAACGCTGAACTTATCACCCGCAGTAGGTGCTCCGTCAAGACCTAATATAGATATCGGAGTAGATGGCCCTGCAACTTTAACATTGTTACCGCGCTCATCGTGCATCGCTTTAATTTTTCCGTGGTTTTTACCTGCAAGTACATAATCACCCACACGTAGTGTACCACCCTGAACAAGTACCGTAGAAACATAACCCCTACCTTTATCAAGGAAGGCCTCTACTACAGCACCTACAGCTGCTTTATCCGGATTAGCCTTAAGATCTAATATCTCAGCCTCAAGCAATACTTTCTCAAGTAATTCCTTAACCCCTAATCCTTGTTTTGCAGATATATCCTGTGATTGGTATTTACCACCCCAGTCTTCAACAAGAAGGTTCATACCGGCAAGCCTTTCCTTAATTTTTTCAGGATTGGCTGTTGGTTTATCAATTTTATTGATTGCAAATATCATAGGTACACCAGCCGCTTGTGCGTGGTTGATAGCCTCTTTCGTTTGTGGCATGATATCGTCGTCAGCTGCAATTACAATAATCGCAATATCGGTAACCTGAGCACCACGTGCACGCATCGCGGTAAACGCCTCGTGACCCGGTGTATCAAGGAATGTGATTTTCTGACCGTTATCAAGAGTTACCCCATAAGCACCGATGTGCTGCGTGATACCTCCCGACTCTCCGGCAATTACATTCTCTTTACGGATGTAGTCAAGAAGGGATGTTTTACCGTGGTCAACGTGACCCATTACAGTAACGATCGGTGCTCTGTGAACAAGATCTTCTTCCCTGTCTTCAACAACCTCCATTGCTTCTTCAATATCGGTAGTTACGAATTCAACTTCAAACCCAAATTCGTCAGCAACGATTGTCAGGGTTTCAGCATCAAGACGCTGGTTCATGGTAACCATGATACCAAGAGACATACACACACCGATTACTTTAGTAATAGGCACATCCATCATGGTAGCAACTTCACCTACAGTTACAAATTCTGTAACTTTAAGTATTTTGCTTCCTTCCTCAATCATTCTTTGCTCATCATCAGATTTCTGACGGTGGCTGTCACGCTTGTCTCTTCTGTATTTAGCCGCTTTCGACTTATTCCCTTTACCCTGTAATTTCTCAAGGGTCTCACGGATCTGGTTTTTAACCTCTTCTTCGGTAGGCTCTACCTTAGAAACGATTGCCGGACGTTTTTGCCCGAATTTATTACCACCCTGTCCCTGATTATTATTAGGACGAATTGTTTGTCCGGTACCACCTGGTCTCGGGCCATTGTTGTTACCCTGACCCTGTTGGCCACCACCTCCCTGGCCCTGAGGCTTAGGAGCAATTCTGTTTCTTTTTTTCTTATCATGGTTCGCACCACCACCTTGCTGGTTTGCACCCGGAGTTCCCGGTTTGCCACCATCTTTCTTGAACTCCTCTTTTTTCTTTTTAGGCTTATTGAACTGCGAAAGGTCAATAGTCTGCCCTGTAAAGGTAGTTCCGCTTAGTTTTTGGTATTGCGTTTTGATTTTCTCATCTTCAGGAGACGGAGTCGCTTCCGGTGCAGCTTCAGCCTGTGGCTTTGCTACCGGCGCAGCAGGTTTTTCAACAACTGCTTTAGGCTCTGCAACAACCTCTTCTTTTTGAACCGGCGCCGCAGGTTTCTCCTCTTTAACTTCAGCTACAGGAGCAGCTTCAGCTTTCGGAGCTTCTTGTTTAGGTGCTTCAGCTTTTGGCGCTTCAGGTTGTACCTTCGGCTCCTCTACAGGTGCTTTAGGCTCCTCTTTTTCAGGAGTGGCTGAAGAAGTTTCCGCTTTTTTAGTACCAAGGTCTATTTTGCCCACAGCAACCGGACCGGATAGTGTAGCTTTCGCTTTTATCACTTCCTGTCTTTGCCTTTCTTCATCCTGCTTCCTTTTGTCCTCAATCTCTTTCTCCCTCTCGATACGAAGCGCTTCTTTCTCCTTGCGTTTTTCCTCGCTTACCTCAAGAGAAGCCGCCTTCTTACCTTTATCGGCAGAAAACTGATTGAAAAGGGCATTATATTCCTCATTGGATATCTTGGCATTAGGGCTCGACTCAATCACGTGTCCCTTGTCCTTAAGATATTCCACGGCTCTGTCCAGCGAAATATTTAATTCCCTTAATACTTTGTTTATTCTTATTGCTCTTTCTTCAGACATACAATCTTTTTAATTTTATCTTCGGTGTTGTACTGGCTTGTAAATTTAAACCTTCTTAATCTTCAAACTCTTCTTTAAGTATTCTCATTACCTCAAGTATCGTTTCTTCTTCCAGATCGGTCCTTCTTACAAGATCCTGTACGTCCTGATTCAATACGCTTCTTGCGGTATCCAGACCTATTTTTGCGAATTCCTCTATCACCCATCCTTCGATTTCGTCAGAGAACTCTGTTAATTCAACATCTTCATCTTCAGCAGCATTTCCTTCACGGATAACATCCAGCTCATAACCTGTTAAAAGGCCTGCAAGCTTAATATTATGTCCGCCACGTCCGATAGCTTTAGAAACTTCCTCTAATTTAAGGAACACCTCTGCCCTGTTGTTGTTCTCATCAATTTTAATTGACGATACTTTAGCCGGGCTAAGCGCTCTTGAAATATAAAGCTGTGTATTTGTTGTATAATTGATAACATCGATGTTCTCGTTTCCAAGCTCACGAACGATACCGTGGATACGCGATCCTTTCATACCTACACAAGCTCCTACCGGGTCGATCCTGTCATCATAAGAATCTACAGCTACTTTCGCTTTCTCACCAGGTATCCTTACTACTTTCTTAACCATGATAAGGCCATCGAATACTTCAGGGATTTCCTGTTCAAATAATTTCTCAAGGAATAATTCCGATGTCCTTGACATTATGATTTGCGGCTTATTACCTTTAAGCTCAACGCTTTCGATAATTCCGCGAACGTTATCTCCTTTTCTGAAAAAGTCAGAAGGGATTTGTTTTTCTTTAGGAAGCACAATCTCATTTCCTTCATCATCCACCAAAATTACAGCTTTTGGCCTAACATGGTGCACTTCTGCAGTATAAATATCACCAATGATGTCTTTAAACTGTTTGTAAAGGTTAGTATTATCGTGCTCATGGATCTTCGAGATAAGGTTTTGACGCAGTGCAAGGATCGCTCTTCTTCCTAACTGAATAAGCTTAACTTCCTCAGATACATCCTCGCCAACTTCAAAATCCGGCTCAATTTTTCTTGCTTCAGAAAGCGATATCTCCTGGTTAGGGTCTTCCACCTCACCATCAGCTACCACCACACGGTTTCTCCATATCTCCATATCCCCTTTATCCGGGTTTATGATGATATCAAAATTATCATCCGAACCATATTTCTTTTTCAGCGCATTCCTGAACACATCTTCCAGGATAGCCATAAGCGTAACTCTGTCTATAAGCTTATCGTCTTTGAACTCTGAAAACGAATCTATTAACGCGAGATTTTCCATGCCAACTTTCTTATTTTTTTTAAAATTTTATTACAACAACTGCTTCTTTAATGTCCTGATACGGCAATTCAAGCCTTTTCTGGACAGTTTCCTTACCCTTGCCTATCTGCTTAGGTTCGCGGGCTTTCCATTCCAGCACAATGAATTCTTCATTAGCCTCTGTAATCTCGGCCTCAATCTGTTCTGTAGCGGTTTTTACGCTTAGTGTCCTGCCAATATTCTTTTTGTATTGCCTTGGCAACTTAAGCGGGCTTGCCGCCCCACCCGAAGCAACCTCCAGCGAAAAATCTTCTTCTTCCCTGTCAAGGTTATGCTCAATTGCCCTGCTAATATCGATACAATCCTGAAGATTCACCCCGTTATCACCATCAAGCGTTACCATTATCTTGTTTGCACCGGTAATGGAAAAGTCAATTAAAAACAACGAAGGACGCTCCTCAAGAGCTGTTTTAAGCAAGTCTGCAACTTTTTCCTTAAATGTCATATCTGTATAAAAAGAGGGGACTCCTGTCCCCTCATTATTTAGTATTTAGTAAATAACGACGCAAATATAGTATTTTTTTTTATATCTTGAAAATCATTGGATAATGTAAAATTAATTCTTACCTTTATGATATTAAAATTCCACCCAAATTTTTGTTAACTATACACTATATTATGAAGAAAATTTTAGTCCCTACCGACTTTTCAGACCACGCTGAATACGCCCTTAAAGTTGCCGCTCAAATTGCACGCAAAAACAATGGCGAAATCTATCTTTTACATATGCTTGAGCTTCCTGCTCTTGCAAGCGATGGTATCGGGGAAAGCAACGCAGTAGGCAGCAGCACCGATTTACCTGAAGTAATGTTCTTTATGGAAAAAACCAGAGAGCGTTTTCAGGACGTTGTAAACCAACCTTACCTTGAAGGAATCAACATCGTTGAAGCTATACAATTCGAAAGAGCTTTTGAAGGCATCGTATCACACAGCAAAAAACACAATATAGACCTTGTAGTTATGGGATCTCACGGAGCAAGCGGCTTCCACGAGATGTTTATCGGATCAAACACTGAAAAAGTTGTAAGAACTTCAGACGTACCTGTTCTTGTAATCAAAAAAGAAGAAGGAGAGTTCAACCCTCAGAAATTTGTTTTCGCTTCAGACTTCTCTGACGAGATCAAAAAACCATTTGCAAAAGTGGTAGAATTTGCAAACACATTTGACACTGAACTTCACCTTGTATCAATCAACACACCGAATAACTTTAAATCTACTCATGCAGCTGAACAAACCATAAACAACTTCGCTGCACAGTTCAATATTAAAAACGGATACACACTACACATCTACAATGATGTGAATATCGAAAAAGGTGTTCTTCATTTTGCAAACAGCATCAACGCAGACCTTATCGGAATGTGCACTCACGGAAGACAGGGTCTTGCACACTTCTTTAACGGAAGCGTAAGCGAAGACCTGGTAAACCATGCAGTTCGCCCGGTTATTACATTCAGAATATGATAAATCTATTCATAAACACTAAAAGCGGCTTAAAGCCGCTTTTTTTATACCCTTTTGTAAATTCCTGAAAAAAGGAAAGCCTCTCATTTCTGAGAGGCTTTTTCTAGTTGGTCTACTAGGACTCGAACCTAGAATGACTGAACCAAAATCAGTAGTGTTACCATTACACCATAGACCAGAATTAGTTCCTTATTGCGGGTGCAAATTTAGTACATAATTCCATTTTTGCAAACTTTTAAACTGAAAAATATTAAAAAATTTTTTTCTTCGTTTTCTCAGACAGAAACCAATTACATTTGTATAACATTTAACCTATTCCAAGCCAACTACATGACAGATTTTAACTTCAAAAAATGGAATTCCATTTTAGGCTGGTCAGCTTTTGCATTTTCTTTTATCATTTACAGTTTAACGGTAGAACGCACTCTCAGTTTTTGGGATTGCGGTGAATATATCTCTACAGCAGCCAAGCTTGAGGTAGGCCATCCGCCCGGTGCACCCCTGTTTCAGATGGCAGGAGCTTTTTTTGCGATGTTTGCCCCCTCACCCGACAAAGTTGCCCTTATGGTAAACATGCTTTCGGTTACTTCCAGTGCTTTTACCATACTGTTCATGTTTTGGTCACTTACCATATTGCTTAAAAACATTGTTACCGGTTTCAGCGAGTGGAACCGCAACAATGCCATTATGGTATTAGGAAGCTCTTTTATAGGTTCGCTGGCCTTTACCTTTTCAGACAGCTTTTGGTTTAATGCTACAGAAGCAGAAGTATATGCTATGGCTTCGCTATTCATAGCCCTACTAATGTGGGCAGGACTGCGATGGGGCGAAGAAATACACCAGCCCAGAGGTAACCGCTGGCTCTTACTTATCGCTTTACTTATAGGGTTATCCTTTGGGGTACACTTTATGGCACTGCTCACCATTCCTTCTATCGGCCTTATCTATTACTTTAAAAATTACAAAACAATAACCGTTAAGAATTTCATTATCGCCAATATCGTAATGATAGCGGTATTATTCTTTGTATTTAAGTTACTTTTACCTTACACACTTGCCCTGTTTGGAAAGACAGAGATATTTATAGTAAATTCTTTCGGATTGCCATTTAACTCCGGAACTATATTCATGACGGCACTTATTATAGCGTTGTTTTATTTCGGCCTGAACTATACGCGCAAAAAAGGACTGGCATTATACAACACCATATTGCTTTGCCTTTTGTTTATACTCATAGGATTCTCCACATGGATGATGCTGCCCATTCGCGCCAATGCTAACGTAGTGATCAACGAAAACAGCCCTAAAGATGCCGCAGAGGTACTTGCCTACTACAACAGGGAGCAATATCCTGAACAAAAAGTGTTTTACGGACCTCTATATACCGAAAAATATGCCGGGCTTGACAGAGATAAGCCTTATATAGATGCGAAACCCAACTATGAGCGCGACTACAAGACCGGAAAATATGTTATTGTAAACAACTATAAGAATGCCAAACAAAATTCTGACGACAGGCAGAAAGGCATATTACCGCGAATGACAAGTGCCGAGCATGCCGTAAACTACATGGCGTTTAGCAGCCCTCCACAGTTCAGGATGGACCCTAACTACGATTATGCTGAAGAACTGCTAAAATATGGCGTAGACGTAAATTCTATTAGCGAAGAAGAAGCAAACAGGGCAATGACACAGATAAGAGGTGAGGTTGAGAATATTATTGCAGATTTCAGGACAGCCTACAACAAGGGAGAGCTAGGCAATGAGGAGTATGACAAATTCCTTAAGTCCTATGGTCAGTTCCTTATTATAGATAAACCGTCATTTGGTGAAAACATAGCCTTTATGTTCGACTACCAGTTTGGCTATATGTTCTGGCGTTACCTGATGTGGAACTTTACAGGCCGCCAGAGCGATATTCAGGGAGAATATGACAAAATAAACGGTAACTGGATAAGCGGCATACCATTTATAGACGAAGCCAGGCTTGGGCCACAAGACCATCTTACGTCAGACATGAAAAACAACAAAGGCCGAAATGCATATTATTTTATCCCATTCATTCTGGGTGTTATCGGGTTTGTATTCCATGCCAGAAAAGACATCAAAAGCTTTTATGTATTGTTAGTCCTTTTCCTTTTCACGGGAATTGCCTTAAAGATATTCCTGAATGAAAGGCCTTTTGAAGTGCGCGAAAGGGATTATGCCCTTGTTGGTGCTTTTTACGCTTTTGGGATATGGATAGGCATTGGTATATATGCCATTTATGAAGGTATGAAAAAATACATTCAGCCTAAAATAGCTATTCCGGCAGTACTGGCAATAACGCTGCTGGCCTGCCCTTTGCTTATGGCAAAAGAAAACTGGGACGACCACGATCGCTCAGGCAGGTATACTGCCATAGCTTTCGCCAAAGCCTATCTGGACTCCTGCGAACCCAACGCCATATTATTCACCATTGGTGACAATGACACCTTTCCGTTGTGGTATGCACAGGAAATTGAAGGCTATCGTACAGACGTAAGAATCGTATGCTCTACCCTCCTGCCCGGTGACTGGTATATTGACCAAATGAAACGCAAATCATATGAGTCAGATCCGTTGCCAATATCGTTTACGCACAAGCAATATGAAGACGGCACCAGGGATTATTTGCTTTACGATCCACGAACCGAAGCCCGTATTGACGTAGATACATTCATGGATTTCATAAAGCTTGAAGACGAAAGGGCAAAAATTGAATTATCAAGCGGACAAAAAACGAATTTTTATCCAAGCGATAAGATCCGCTTTAAGGTAGACCGCAATGCCGTTATAAAAAACAAGGTTGTATCGGCTAAATACTACGACTCTATAGTTCCGTACATGGATGTTAATCTCCCTAAAAATGCCATTTATAAGCATAACATGATAATGCTGGACATAATCCGAAATAACAACTGGAAGCGCCCTATTTATTTTTCGGGAGGAAGCCCTGAACGCGAAGATTATGCCTGGCTGCAAGACTACCTTCAGCTGGACGGACTTGTACACAAACTGGTTCCTGTAAAAAATGCCATGCCCGAAAACGGCAACCCTATGGATATGGGCTTTATTGATACAGACAAAATGTATTCTATAGTTATGAACTGGCAATGGGGTAACAGCGGCAGTCCGGATATTTATCACGATCAGCAAAGCATTCGTTACAGCCGTAGTTTCAGGAAAAACCTGGCGCTGCTTACCGATGAGCTCGTTAAAGAAGGGAAATATAAAAAGGCAGCCAGCGTTTCTGACTTGGTCATGAAAAACCTGCCTCCGGAGTATTACAGCTTCTATTTCATTTATGAACCTTTTGCCAATGCATACTACAAGAACGGCGATAAAAAGGCTGCAAGAGAGCTTTTAAAACAGCTCACCAACAAGTACAAAGAAAGGCTTGAATACCACAAATCGTTGCCTGTCGCAGCCCAGAACGATAATTACCAAACCATAATCAGGGATATTGAGCAATATCGCGGATTGCTTCATGTAATGGAGGCTAACAACGATGCCGAATTATACAATGCTTCACGATTAGATTTCAACAGGCTCAACAAAGCTTTCAGGCAATTTGAGCGGGATAACGAATAAAAACCAAACCAACAACCAACCAATCTTTATGAAACATTTTTATACACTAATTCTGTCGTTGCTGATGCTACATACAACCACAGCCCAGACAGACAAACGGCTCAAAGGCATAGAAAAAGAACTCAACGCATTATTACAATTAACAAAAGCTCCCGGATTTGCTGTTGCCGTAGTTGAAAAAGACAAAGTAATATACAGCTCCGGTTTTGGCTACAGGGATTATGAAAACAAAATTCCTGTTGATGCCAATACGCTCTTTGCAATAGGCTCAAGCACAAAGGCCTTTACATGTGCCATACTCGGGCAGCTAAAAAACGAAGGAAAGCTCTCTTTTGACGACAGTCCGCTAAAATATGTTCCTGAATTAAAGTTTTACAACAACGACTTAAACGGAAACATCATAATAGAAGACCTTATGTGCCACCGCACAGGCCTGCCGCGACATGACATATCATGGTATTTATTCCCAACACACAGTAAAGACAGTCTTATCCAAAGGATAAAATATCAGGAACCCAGCACCGGACTGAGACAACAATGGCAATACAACAACTTTATGTTTATGACCCAGGGGGTGATTGCCGAAAAAATTACCGGAAAAAGCTGGGAAGACAATATAAAAGAACGGTTTTTCGCCCCTTTAGGCATGACGCGCTCCAACACAAGCATTCAGGAAATGAAAAAGGCTTCAAATGCGGCTTTTGGATATAATGTAAAAAACGACAAGATCGTTAAAACCGATTATTACGACATTGCAGCAATGAGTCCGGCAGGCAGCATTAACAGCAGCGCAAATGATATGGCCAACTGGCTAAAAATATGGCTAAACAAAGGAAAGTTCAACGCTAAAGAAATCCTTCCGGAATCATATATCACCGATGCTATGACTTCTCATGCGGTAGCAAACGGAGGATTACCAAGCGAAGAATTCCCAAACACATTTATGTCCAATTACGGTTACGGCTGGTTCCTTATGTCTTATAAAGGCCAATACAGGGTAGAACACGGTGGCAACATCGATGGTTTTTCGGCTACTGTAACATTTTACCCAGGCAGCAACATTGGTATTGTTGTACTGGTTAACCAAAACAACTCATCGCTACCAACATTTGTGCGAAATACTATCGCTGACAGACTGTTGAACGTAAAGCGTACTGATTGGGTTGATTACTACAAAAAACAGCTTGAGAAGAGTAAAAAAGAGAAAGAAGAACCAAAAAAGGAAGAAACAGAAAAAGCAAAAGAAGAGAATCACACTCCTTCACACAGGCTGGGATCATACACAGGGCTTTATTCAAATCCCGGCTACGGCACATTTGAAGTAGCAATAAAAAACGATTCCCTTTTCGCAACGCTTCCACAAAAAAAATACTACCTAAAAAGCAAGTTCTACGACATTTTTGACCCTTTTGAAGTAAAAAACGAAAAGATCGAAATTACCGACGAAAATGACGGTATTTATTTTAATTTCTCGACTAACGATGCCGGTGATATCTCAGGTGTTACATTAAAAATGGAACAAACACTCGATCATCCTATAATATTTAAACGCAAGCCTAAAGAAATTGCAGTAGATGCCGAAACACTAAATAAATATACAGGCGAATATGTTATTAAGGGAATGACCGTAAAAGTATCCGTAAAAAACAGCAAACTCAACCTGTTCGTTCCCGGTCAGCCGGAATATGAACTTATAGCGACCGGAAAAAACATGTATGTAATAACCACTCTTGAAGGCTTTAAGGTAGAATTCATAAGCAACGAAAACGGATCTGTAAAGGAAATGAAACTTCATCAGCCCAACGGAGAATTTACAGCCGTTAAAAAATAAAATATTATAACGTATCAGCATTACAGGATTATCCAAAAGGGTGGTCCTGTTTTGTTTTATGCCGATATTACAAAAACAAAAACCTTAAAATTTACTTTTTTAAGCGCTTTAGCAAGTTTCGCTGTACAAAAAACGATTTTTTAACCCTGCCCTTTTGTAAAAAAATAGTTTCTTTGCATATTAGATATCACTGAACAATAACCATTACATGATAACATTCAATTTCAAAAAATGGAATACCATCTTAGGATGGTCTGTTTTTGCCATTGCCTTACTTGTTTATTCCCTAACAGTAGAACCAACACTTAGCTTTTGGGATTGCGGCGAGTACATTGCCACTTCTGCAAAACTTGAAGTAGGCCACCCACCGGGAGCTCCGCTTTACCAAATGATGGGCGCTTTCTTTGCCATGTTTGCCACAGGACCTGATAAGGTAGCTCTGATGGTAAATATGATGTCGGTATTCTCCAGTGCCTTTACAATATTATTCATGTTTTGGTCACTTACTATCATACTGAAGAATCTTATCAGTAAAGTATCTGAATTAAACAACAACAATGCAGTAGTTATATTAGGGGCATCGGCTGTAGCCAGCCTTGCTTATACTTTTAGTGACAGCTTTTGGTTCAATGCGGTTGAAGCAGAAGTATATGCCATGGCATCACTGCTTATAGCATTGCTCTTGTGGCTTGGGCTACGTTGGGAGCAGGAAATGCACACTCCCAGAGGCAACAAATGGCTGCTTATAATATCCCTTGTGATTGGACTGTCATTTGGTGTACACTTTATGGCGTTGCTTACAATTCCTTCAATCGGTTTTATCTACTATTTTAAAAACTACGAAAAGATTACAGTTAAAAGCTTCATCATCGCGAACATAGTGATTGTAGCTATACTTCTTTTCATCTTCAAATTATTATTACCATACACCATGGCACTTTTCGGTAAAACCGAAATTTTCATGGTAAACTCTTTCGGGCTTCCTTTTAACTCAGGAACCATATTTATGTCGCTGGTTATTATCGCAATCTTTTACTTTGGATTGCAATACACAAAAAAGAAAGAGCTTCCGTTTTACAACACCATCCTTCTTTGCATCCTGTTTATCTTTATAGGATTCTCAACGTGGATGATGCTTCCTATTCGTGCCAATGCAAATGTGGTTATCAACGAAAACAGGCCGTCGGATGCTGCCGAGGTGCTTGCTTACTACAATCGTGAGCAGTATGGTGAGCAAAAGCTTTTCTACGGGCCAATGTACTCTGACGCTTTTGCAGGACTCGATGAAAACAATCCGTATGAAGATGAGAAACCTAACTACCAAAGGGATTACAAAACCGGCAAATATGTTATTGTAAACAATTTCAAAAATGCCAAACAAAATACTGACGACAATCATAAAGGATTTATGCCAAGAATGTGGAGTACTGAGCATGCTGCTAACTACATGCGCTACACAAAACCACTTGAATTCAGGCTTAATCCTGCATATGATTACGAAAATGAGCTAAGAAAATATGGCCTGCCGGTAGATCAGATGAGTGAGCAGGACTACAATGCCGCTATGAGTCAGGTTAAAGGTGAATTAGAAAACATAGTAAATGAATTCAGGGCTTCTTATAAAGCAGGAAGCGCTGATTATGAAGACTATGAAAAATTCCTTAAAACATATGGCGACTATCTTATCATAGAAAAGCCATCATTTGGAGATAACATGAAATACATGTTTGAATACCAGTTTGGCTATATGTACTGGAGATACCTGATGTGGAATTTCACAGGCCGTCAAAACGACATACAAGGGCGTTGGAACATCATCGAAGGTAACTGGTTAAGCGGCGTTACCCCTGTAGATGAAATGCATCTTGGTTCGCAGCAAAATCTTTCTACAGACATGAAAGAGAACAAAGGACGTAACACATACTATTTCCTTCCGTTCATCCTTGCGCTTGTAGGTATTGCTTTCCACGCCAGGAAAGACCCTAAGAGCTTCTACGTATTGCTGACACTATTCCTGTTTACAGGTATTGCACTGAAGATATACCTTAACGAAAGGCCGTTTGAGCCTCGCGAAAGGGATTATGCCCTTGTTGGTTCATTCTATGTATTTGCTATGTGGATTGCCTTTGGTATCTATGCTATTTATGACGGACTTAAAAAGTATGTTCAGCCAAAAGTTGCCGGACCTGCAATACTTGCTGTAAGTCTACTTGCTGCCCCTGTACTTATGGCTTCACAAAACTGGGATGACCACGACCGTTCAGGAAAATATACTGCTGTAGCAATGGCTAAAGCCTACCTGTCTTCGTGTGATCAGAATGCGATATTGTTTACCATTGGGGATAACGATACCTTCCCGCTATGGTATGCGCAGGAAATTGAAGGTTTCCGTACTGATGTAAGGATCGTAAATACAAGCTTACTGATGACCGACTGGTACATTGATCAGATGAAAGCAAAAGCATACAAATCTGACCCTATTCCTATCAGCTTTGAAACAAGCCAATACAAACAGGGAACCCGTGATTACAGCCTTTATGTTCCTGAAATAGAAAATCGTTGGGCACTGAAAGACTTTATTAATTTCCTTAAATCGGATGATGAAAGAGTTAAAAAAGAGCTTAACAACGGGCACTTTGTAAACTACTATCCTACGAATAAAGTAAGGATTCCTGTTAACAGGGATGAGATCATCAAGAACAAAATCGTTTCTCCAAAACAAACAGATTCTATACTTCCATACATTGATGTTACCATCAAAGGTGATGCGTTATATAAAAACCGCCTTATCATGCTGGACATCATCAATAACAACAACTGGAAAAGGCCGGTATACTTTACAGGAGGAAGCTTTGGCGACGACGATTACCTGTGGATGAAAGACTATCTTCAGCTTGATGGTATGGTATTCAAACTGGTTCCGGTCAGAACTGCTATCCCTAAAGACGGCAGCCCGCTTGATATGGGTTATATCGATACCGATAAAATGTATGATATCGTGATGTCATGGGATTGGGGTAACAGCGAAAGCCCTAAAATTTACCACGATCCTGAAACACGCAAAAACAGTATCACCTACCGTACTAACCTTGCCAGGCTGATGGAAGCACTTATTAATGAGGGTAAAAAAGACAAGGCTAAAAAGGTTATAGACCTTGCTATGACTAAAATGCCTGTAGATTTCTATGAGTATTATACGCTTCTTGAGCCATTTGCTTCAGGATATTATCAATTAGGTTACAAAAAAGAAGCTCATGAACTATTAGACACCCTGATTAAAAAATATCAGGAAAACCTAACCTATTACAGAGGTCTTTCTATCAGCGACCAGAACCTGGTAGCTATAGATATCATTACGGCTATTGAGCGTTACCGAAGCCTGCTTTGGGTAATGAAAGACAATGGCGATGAGCAATATTATAATGCTGCAAAAGTTAAATTCAATGAATTCAACGAAAAAGCAGGAAGATATAAAAGAGATAAAGAATAGTTTAGATAACTATTAGTAATTTTGAGATGCAGTACTTTTAAGTGCTGCATCTTTTTTTTAAATGCAGATTCATGAAACCATATTGGGTAAAAACAGGCTGGCTTATAAAGAAAATATTTTCCGGATATATCTGGGACATACCTTCTGCCCAAAAAACAGTTTACCTTACTTTTGACGACGGCCCCATACCCGGCATAACCGAATGGGTACTGGATCTGCTCGGGCAGCATAACATAAAGGCTACCTTTTTCTGCATTGGCGACAATATCGAAAAGAATCCTGATATTTTCCAAAAAGTGATTGATAGCGGTCATACGATAGGCAATCACACCTTTAATCATATCAACGGCTGGAAAACAGACAATACGGCCTATCTGGAGAATATTGAAGCCTGTAGGCAGACTATTTTAAATAAAAGCAACATTGACACAAAATTGTTTCGCCCGCCTTATGGTAAAATAAGCAGGCAACAGGCAAAAGAAGTAAAAAGCCTTGGCTACAAAATAATAATGTGGGATGTACTGAGTGCTGATTTCGATACTGCAATAACCCCGCAAAAATGCCTGGATAATGTAATAAAAAACGCCACCAATGGCAGCGTTATTATTTTTCATGACAGCTTAAAGGCATTTCCTAATCTGGAATATGCACTGCCAAAGGTTATTGAATATCTTAAAGAAAATGGATTTCGCTTTGGAACTCTGTCTTAGATCTGTTCCTGAACAAGACCAATGATGGTATTAGCGTCAAGCTCGCCTGATTGCCTCCACACCATTTGCCCGTCTTTGTAGATCATAAGTGTCGGAAGACCTTTAATCCTAAGCGCGTCAGCCAGTTCCTGATTTTTGTCTACATCAATTTTTATAACTTTAGCCCTGTCGCCAAGTGCAGCCGCCACATCCCTTATTACAGGATGCATAGATACTGAAGGCTCATTCCACTCTGTATAAAAATCAATCAGTACAGGTACCTGGGAGTTTATTAGTTCTCCAAATTTTGACATATAATGAAATTTTAAACTGACTTTAAAACTTTTTATGAATAAATATAATACAAATATAGCATTTTTACCAAACGAGCCTACTTTTTAAGCTTTTTTTAGTTCCAGCACAGTAATTTCGGGCCAAATACCAACACGCCCAGGATAGGCATGAAATCCGAAACCTCGGTTTACGTACACATACCTTCCAAGATTTTCATACAGTCCCGCCCATTGCTTATACCTGTACTGCACTGGACTCCATTTAATTATACCCGGAATTTCGATACCAAACTGTAATCCATGCGTATGTCCGCTCAACGTAAGCTGATAGTTATTAGGACTATCTTTTACTTCATATTCCCAATGCGACGGATCATGGCTCATCAGTATTTTAAAGTCCTGAGGTGTTGTTCCCATCGCAGCTTTAGATAAATCCCCTGCCTGTTTGAAACCTTCTCCCCAGTTTTCTACACCTATCAGTGTAATTTCCTGTCCGTCTTTCTTAAGCTTTACATTCTCATTTAACATCAGATTAAACCCTATCTGGCGATGCAGGTCTTTAATGTCTTCAAAGTTTTTTTGTTTATCTGCCTGTGATGGCCAGGTAACATACTCTCCGTAATCGTGGTTTCCTAAAACAGAATATTTACCCATAGGTGCCGATTCTATACGTTTAAAGGTATCAATCCACGGATGCATCTCCGTAGCATGAGTATTTACAATATCTCCGGTAAACAGTATCAGGTCTGAATTTTGCTGATTGATAAGATCAATAGCATGTTCAATTTCCTCATGATTATCAAAGCTTCCACTGTGAATATCTGAGATCTGTGTAATTGTCATTCCGTCAAAAGCATCAGGCAGATCAGGGAATAAAATAGTCTGTTTGATTACTTTAAAGTTGTACTTTCCTTTGGTCATACCATACAGTAACGAAAGAAAAGGCACTGCGGCAAGGCCAAGCGCTATCTGACTGACGAATTTTCGCCTGTCGGGAAGGAAAGATTCATTGCTATTCCCTAAAAACTCTCTCATTAATCCATCAAAAAACCTTACCACATCTTCACCAAACATTACAACGGTAATTACCATTTTAGGCAAATAAGTAATCAGCAGAAGGCCTAATGTAAACAGGGTAGTTTTATTTTGCCCCACACTTCGGTCGAAGTTGGTAAACTGATAGATAATATAGATCAGGATAAGTAAAGAAATGGCGATGTAAACATATTGCACCCAACGTGCTCTAAAAACGGTTTTTACCGTCTGAAAAGCATAAATTTCAACAAGGGCAACAAACACGAAGAATAATATCCAGCGAATCATTTAATTTGTTTTTACAAATTAACGAATAAAGCCCTTAATTGTTACAAGCCACTGCCAGTATTATGATGCTGCGGAATCCTTTTTGTTCAAAGTTCGTTCGCCACACCCTTCCTAATCTCCATCGGTTTGTTTATTTTTACGGCAAATTGATTTTTACATGTCACAACAAAAACGCCTTTTCCTGTTAGACGCTTACGCGCTGATATTCCGTGGTTACTATGCCTTTATCAAGAATCCGAGGATCAACTCCAAAGGGATGGATACTTCTGCCATTATGGGTTTTATGAACTCCCTTCTTGATGTTATCAAACGTGAAAAGCCCGACCATCTCGCTGTTGCCTTTGATAAAGGAGGCAGTCATGTGCGTACCGAAATGTTTACAGAATACAAGGCCAACCGTGACGAAACTCCCGAAGCGATAAAAATTGCAGTTCCATACATACAGGAACTGTTAAAAGCAATGCACATTCCTGTGATAGAGCTTGAAGGCTGTGAGGCCGATGACCTTATCGGAACATTGGCAAAACAGGCCGAAAAGCAAAACTACCAGGTATTTATGGTTACTCCCGATAAAGACTTTGCCCAGCTGGTAAGCGAGAATATTTTTATGTACCGCCCTGCCCGAATGGGTAACGGTATTGAGATTTGGGGCGTACCTGAAGTACTGGAACGCTTTGAGATTGAAAGGCCGGAACAGGTAATTGATTTCCTTGGAATGATGGGTGATGCCGTTGATAACATTCCGGGACTTCCGGGTGTGGGTGAAAAGACCGCCAAAAAATTCCTGAAAGACTATGGAACAATGGAAAATCTTTTGGCGAATACCCATGAGCTGAAAGGCAAAATGAAAGAGAACATTGAGGCCAACAAAGAAAAAGGCCTTATGTCTAAAGTATTGGCTACCATTATAACGGACTGCAATGTTACTTTTAATGAAGAAGATTTTGAGCTAACAAAACCGGACACCGAAAAGGTTGAAGCCTTATTCAACGAACTGGAATTTCGCCGTATGGCAGAGCAGTTCCATAAACTGTTTGACGAAAACCAGAATTTTGAAACTGCCGATTCACAGGGCTATGCTCCTACCAAAACAATCGTTAAGAACGATCAGCAATACGATCTGTTTAATGAAGGCGCGGCAGACCCTGCCGCTGTAAATACAGCAACAGGTTTTTATAACACAATTGAGAATACTGACCATTTCTACCAGGCGGTACAGGGCAATATGGCTATAAGCTTCCTCATGCGCGACCTGATGAAACAAACCAGCGTGAGCTTTGATACTGAAACAACCGGAGTAAATCCGCTTATCGCTGAATTGGTAGGTATGTCGTTCTCATGGGAAAAAGGAAAAGGATTCTACGTTCCGGTTCCTGCAAACCGTGAAGAAGCGCAGCAGGTAGTAAACCTGTTCTTACCATTTTTCGAGGATGAGAACATCGAAAAAGTTGGCCAGAATCTAAAATACGACCTTGAGGTACTTGCCCAATATGGCGTAACCGTAAAAGGTAAGATATTCGATACCATGATAGCGCATTATCTCATCAACCCGGATATGCGCCACGGAATGGACATACTTTCTGAAACCTACCTTAAATATTCACCGGTTTCTATTGAAACGCTTATCGGTAAAAAAGGAAAAGGCCAGAAATCAATGCGTGATGTAGAACTGGAGCTGATAAAAGAATATGCTGTAGAAGATGCTGATATTACCCTTCAGCTAAAGGAAGTATTTGCCCCGATGCTGGAAAGCACCGACACCCGAAAACTTTTTGATGAGATCGAAATCCCGCTTATGCCGGTACTTGCCGCTATGGAACAGGAGGGCATTAACCTTGATGTTCCTTACCTGAAAGAACTGGCCGCAGAGCTTTCGGCAGATATTAAAAAACTGGAACAGCAGATATATGAAACTGCCGGTGAAACCTTTAACCTTGCTTCACCTAAGCAATTAGGAGATATCCTTTTTGACAAACTGAAAATAGGCGGAGCCAAACAAAAGAAAACCAAAACAGGTCAATATGCTACAGGCGAAGAAGTGCTTTCTTACCTGGCAAATGACAACCCAATCGTAGCTGACATCCTGGAATGGAGACAGCTTGTAAAATTGCTGAACACTTATGTTGAAGCACTGCCGCTACAGGTGGAACCATCAACAGGGCGTGTGCATACCGATTATATGCAGACTGTTGCCGCAACAGGCCGTTTGAGCTCTAACAACCCTAACTTACAGAACATTCCTGTAAGAACAGAAAGAGGCCGCCAGATTCGTAAAGCCTTTATTGCAAAGAATGATGAGTATACGATACTTTCTGCCGATTACTCTCAAATTGAGCTTCGCATTATTGCAGCATTAAGTGGTGACCCGGAAATGGTAAACGCTTTCCAAAAAGGAGAAGATATTCACGCTTCTACAGCTGCAAAAGTATTTAATGTAGCTCTTAATGAAGTTACCCGCGAACAGCGTAGTCATGCCAAGACCGTAAACTTTGGTATTGTATATGGTGTATCGGCATTCGGATTAAGCAACCAGACATCACTAAGCCGTTCAGAATCAAAAGAACTTATTGATGCGTATTACAAAACATATCCAAGGCTTAAGCAGTACATCAACGAACAGGTAGAAACAGCACGCGAGCATGGCTATGTTCAAACCATATCAGGCAGAAGAAGGTACCTTAAGGATATTAACTCCCAAAACATGGTAGTGCGTGGCGGTGCCGAACGAAATGCCGTAAACGCCCCTATACAGGGAAGTGCTGCCGATATCATTAAAATTGCGATGATAAACATCCAGAAAAGGCTTGCAGATGAGGGATGGAAAAGTAAAATGTTACTTCAGGTACACGATGAGCTTGTTTTTGACGTTCATAATAGTGAACTCGAAAAAATTAAGCCTATGATCAAGCAGGAAATGGAAAGCGCATTTAAACTGGATGTTCCTCTTGAAGTAGATATGGGTATTGGAAAAAACTGGCTTGAAGCACATTAATCATTTTTTCAGTTCATAAGTCAACCTATAATTTATGAAAAGAACATTTTTAGTTTTACTAGCCCTTATATTTGCACTTCCGGTGTTCGCACAGAATGACGCTGCAAAATTCAGGAAAATAGACAGCCTGCTGAACTACCTGTATACTAATAACAAGTTTATGGGTTCTATAGCTATTCAGGAAAATGGAAAAGTAGTCTTTGAAAAAGCATACGGTTTTGCCGAAGTCGAATCGAAAACAAAGGCAACACCTAAAACCAAATATAAAATAGGTTCTATCACCAAAATGTTTACATCTGCGGTGATATTTCAGCTTATTGAGGAGAAAAAGCTAAAGCTTGACACCAGGCTTTCTGAGTTCTTCCCGAAGATAAAAAATGCGGATAAGATTACTATTGCCCAGATGCTAAACCATCAGAGCGGCATTTACAGCTACACCAGTGATCCCGATCTTAAAAATTATATACTAAAACTGCAAAACAGAAGAGATATGGTTGCCCGTATAGAAGCAGGATCTCCTGCTTTCGAACCCGGCACTAAAGCTGCTTACAGCAATTCTAATTATCTATTGTTGGGATATATCATTCAGGATATAACAAAGAAAACATACAAGGAAAACGTAACATCAAGGATAATCAATCCTGTTGGTCTGAAGAGCACTTACTTCTACTCTAAGATAAATCCTAAAAAGAATGAAGCTTACTCCTATTCTTACGACAATGGTAAATGGGTAAAAAGCGAAGAATGGCATGAGTCAGTTGCCGGTGGTGCAGGTGGATTACAATCTACGCCTGCTGATCTCACTAAGTTTGTAAAAGCCCTTTTTGATGGCAAGATCATTAAAAAAGAGTCTTTAGCTCAAATGACAACTATAGATATGGGATATGGTAAAGGTATTTTTGCTTTTCCTTTTATCGAAAGGAAATTCTACGGACATGACGGCGATATAGAAGCTTTTTCATCTGAACTTGGATATTACCCTAAAGACGACCTTGCTATTTCCGTACTTATGAATGGTAATGATATTAACATGAATGACCTGATGACGGGCATACTTAGCTGTTATTATAAGTTGCCTTATATCTTCCCTAATTTTAAGTCCGCAAAGATCGATGAAAGTATCTTAAAGAAATACGAAGGCTTTTATACTAACCCTGCCCTGCCTTTTAAAGTGGATATTAAGTTAGTGAATGGTGTACTTACAGCCCATGCTACCGATCAGGGATCTTTCCCTTTGAATCCGCTGAGCGAAACCGAATTTAATTTTGATCCTGCCGGCATAACCATCACTTTCAATGCAAAAGGCTTTACCCTTAAACAGGCCGATGGAAGCACATCACAATTTACAAAAGAATAAAAAACAAAGGCTTCGAAGTATCGGAGCCTTTGTTTTTAAATTATGATTTATTAATGAGCGGCTTCGCCCCCTAAAAATTTAAGCCCTATAATTGATAATATGAGTGTAGATATAAAAAAGATGCGCCAGAAGTTTACCGGCTCATTAAAGTAAACCATCCCGATAATTACAGTCCCGAATGCTCCTATGCCTGTCCAAACAGCATAAACCGTTCCCAGTGGAATGGTCTGACACGCTTTATTAACAAAATAAAAGCTTACTATAATACAGCTTATAAAGACTGCTACCCATTTATAATTAGTAAAGTTGTTTGACAGTTTCAGGCTTGTAGTAAAACCCAGTTCGAGAATACCGGCAATGATAAGATAGATCCAGTTCATGATGCTTTTCTTTAAAGTTTTAAGCAAAGGTAGAACCGGTAATCCGGACACAATTTTACATTTGTTAAATAATATGCTTATTTAATTTTAGCCCTGATACGGCTTAATGAAACCTGGCTTATGCCAAGATAGGAAGCGATATGTTTTAGGGGGACACGGTTAGGCAGTGAAGGTATCCTCTCCAATAACTCGATGTAGACTTCGGTAGCTGTTTTAAACTGTCTGTAAATAAATTTCTCTTCCAGTTTAAGCAATTCATATTCTGCCAGCTTCCTGCTCCAGTTTGCCAGTTCAATATCGGATTCAAAAAGGGAAATAAGTTTTGCAGAATCAGCTTCGTATAAAATACTGTCCTCTAAAACCTCTATGGTTTCATAGCCCGGCTGGCTGCTTATAAAACTACGCATTGAGATTACGTAATCACCTTCAAGCCCAAGCCAAAAGGTAATTTCACGGTCAGGAAAGTCACTATATGCTCTTACCAGTCCCGTTTCTATAAAAAACATGGATTTCTCTACCCTGCCCTCTTTCATTATGGTTTCGCCCCTGGAAAATGAGCGTTTTGAGAAAAGGGCAGTAAGTTTTTCCAGTGAAGCATCGCTTACCGGATATAAAGACCTTATTTTTTTGAGGGTATTTATCAATACAAATCAGCTGTTTATAGCTTTTTAGTCGATTCGCGTTGTCTAAGCTCTGTTTTAATAACCTTAGTTACATATTCAGGTGTTTCTTCTGATTTGTCCTCCAGTCTGTCGATAAGCATTTCGGCAGCAGCCTGACCTATTTCCGGTGCGTGCTGGCTAACAGTAGAAAGGCTTGGTGTAAGTCGCTTAGACCACACACCATCGGCAAACCCAATGATCTGAACATCTTCAGGAATTTTTAATCCTTTTTTGATAGCAAATTTCATTGCCATAACCGAGGCATGCTCGTCAAGCGCAAAAATCCCATCTATCTTTTTTGTATCGAATAATACTTTTAGTTTTTCATCAAACTCATCAGTATTATCGGTGTGGATCATTATTTCAGGATTCAGTGAGTAGCCATTATCTTTTAATGCCTTTTCATAGCCTTCCATACGGAGTTTTCCAACGCTAAGGTTATCTATGGTAGAAAGCAATGCAATGTTTTTACATTTCAGCTTGATAAGGTGCGTAGTACCGTCAACTGCCGAATCAAAATCGTCTACAATAACCTTGTCACAGTTCACCTCGTCCGATATCCTGTCAAACATTACGATAGGCAGGTCGTCAGCGATAGCTTCTTTGAAATGTTTGAATTCCTGTTCTTTCTGAGTTTCCTCAGAAATGGAAAGTATAAAACCATCGATGGTACCATTACTAAGGATATCCATAGCATGGATCTCCTTTTCAAGCGACTCATTCGAGATACATGTAATTACATTATACCCTCTGTCATTGGCAGCCTGTTCAATTCCGCTGAAAACTTTAGCAAAAAACGGATTAAGGATATTCGGGATGATTACCCCTATCGTTTTTGTTCGTTTATTTTTCAGGTTTACCGCAATGTTGTTTGGCTTGTAATTTTTAAGCTTCGCAAACTCCTGCACTTTGATCTTTGTAGGCTCACTTATTTCAGGGCTGTTACTCAACGCCTTAGAAACGGTAGATACCGATACGTTTAACTCTTTGGCAATTTGTTTTAATGTAGCTTTTTGTTTCATGGCCTCGAATAGTTTTTATAGTGTAAAGAAACGAAAAATTGATGATTTTTCCGTCCCTCGCTTGATATTACTCACAATTTACAAAAATTCTTTACGAAAACGTTTTATTAAACAAATATATAGGTTTTGCCTTAACAAATTCTCATTTTATTTGGCATTTAAAATTTCCTTTACGTTAATTCTATGGTAAAGTTTTGAAAGAGCGAATGTTAACCCATTTTCGCTAATAAATCTATAAAGGTTTAGAAACACTATTAAAATATCCGTTAAAAAAAGACTTAGTAATTATTGATTATTCACAAATATAAGTTAAAATACCACCAAATCATCAACTGTTAAAAACCCTCTCCTGATAAACCCCGTAAGTACATGGTAACTTTGATACTCAACAAAATCAATAGCCACACCCTACCGGATTATTAACCTATCTAAATCTTTAAGATTATGAAAAAAGTACAAGTAGAGGAAGTAAAATCGCTGCACAGCAGGAGAAGCTTTCTTAGAATCAGCGGAATTGCCCTTGCAGGAGCAGGGCTTGTAATGGCCGGCTGTAGCA
>QFQM01000369.1 GCA_003243255.1 Flavobacterium psychrophilum
GGAACAGTGGCGGCATTTATTTTCGAGCCTTTGGTACAGGCCGTTGCCGGAATGAAAATGTATTCTCCCGAATGCTTAAATCAATTGCTCATTCTATCCAGACAAAATAATGTGATTACGATAGCCGATGAAGTGTTCACTGGCTTTGGCAGAACGGGTAAAACTTTTGCCATTGATCACTTGCAGCAACGACCCGATTTAATGGCCTTATCAAAAGGGATTACCGGTGGCAGCTTGCCATTAGGGGTCACCGTTTGTTCACAGAAAATAGTGGAAGCCTTTACTTCAAGTGAAGCGATCAAAACTTTTTTCCATGGCCATTCCTTCACGGCCAATCCGATCACCTGTGCCGCTGCCAATGCAAGTATTAGGCTCTTGTTAAATAAAGATTGCCAGGACAGTATTCAGCGCATTCATACTAATCACCAGAAATTTACTGATTCAATCAAAAACAGACCTTCGGTAAAGGAGGCCCGATGCCTGGGGACAATAGTAGCCATAGAGTTGAATACGGGATCACACACCTCTTACTTCAACACGATCCGGTCCAAGATTTATTCTTACTTCCTTGATCGCCAGATTTTACTTCGCCCATTAGGAAACATCCTTTACTTCCTGCCTCCCTATGTAATCACTCAGGAACAAATGAATGAAGTCTATCAGGCAATCAGAGCGTTCTTAAATGAACTAGAGCGGCAGGATGACGGAGTGTAACTGGTTAGCTAAAACGTAATGCACCTTGATTTTATCATTAGATAAAAACTCAATAGCCGGTGACTGAGAAGCTTCGATGGGTTGTGCAATAATGTCTTTTCCCTTCCCATCAAGCAGGAATAGCAAATCCTGTGATGGGTCAAAGACGGAAATGACCGGATTTCTTCCCGGGAAAAATCTGAACTCTACCTGCTCTGAGGCCGGATTCTCTTTTTCAAAAACAAGTTTACCATCGCCATCAAAAAAAGCAATCTTGGTTTTATCCGTTCGGGCAATCAGGTATTGATCATTCCGTCCGGAGCTTATTATCTTAAAATTATTCTGTGCGTAGTTCTTAAGTAAAGGCTCTTTGGCAGTGATTTTTCCGGTAACATCAATCTTCATCAGAATTCCTCCCTCATCAACCACTGAAAAATGACTGGACGACTGACTTTTACCTTGAACAAAATAAAGACTGGTAGGCTTTCCCGTTAACTTAACCGGAAAATTAGTAACCATTTCACCGCTTCGCTGAAACAAATGCAGAAAACCATTTCCCTGCAAAAACACAAAATAATCTTTTCCTCCAATGCGATAATGATCGCCATCCAGCACTGCAGCCCCTATAAATTTAGGATTCCAGCCCTCAAGCCCATTACCATTCTGATCATATAAATAAATATTACCCTTTTTTGTAACGACCATGAATCGATAATTCCTGGTATTATCATAATCCACCACTTTAGAAAACAGAATTTCATCCTGATTTAGTTTTACCTGTTTAGGAAAACCCGTTACATTTCTTCCCAGTCTGTCGATGAGCTGTAGATTATTTTTAGTGGTAAAAAAATACTGAAGCTTCCTGTTCTTATAGAAATCAATTTGTTTAATCTCTCCTCTTATCTCTTCTCCCAGATTTAAACTCCATAACAGTTTATTTTGAGGTGAGGTGAGATAGATGGTATTCAAAGAATCCTGCAGGAAAACTTCAGAGGTTCTGTCCGCATGATTTAACACAACACTTGGCAGACGGGTGATAACACCATTAAACTTAAGAGCGGGTGAAGCAGTCGTATTCCTTTCTTTTGCCTTTCCTGACTCTTTCAATAAAATAATGGCATTCGTATAGAAGTGCTCATCCAGTACACTAAACTGAACAGCCGCTTTATCGATACCTGAAAAAGCAAACGATTCTAAAAAAGACAGTCCATTATCCTTGACAACATGGTTAAGGCCTGATCCGGTAAAAAACAGATTGATGGATGATTCCTGCATCGATGTGGATAAGAATTTATTCCATTCTAATGATTTACTCAGCGTATTCTCGGAATCATAGTCAGATAAAAACCCTTTCAATGCTTCCCTGTCAGATGAAAACAGGGCGTAGTCATTTAGCTTACTAAAAAAAACAAAGTCATCTTTCGTCACTACTGGCCACAGCATACATTTTACCAGCGTAGAATCTTTCAGTTCACGGATTACATACGTTGAATATTGTTCCTGAGTATTCTGTAGCTTCACTAAGCTATTTTCAATGGAGTTGTCCTTTGTTTTAGCAACTACTATCTGAGAATAACTGCCATCCGGAGATTCCATATGGCAAACCGCTAATTCACTGCCGATCGATTTTTGAAGGGCATGTATATCAATAGATTGCTCTTTTTTGGTCTTTTCAATTTGACTTTTAATCGCTGGGAAATATTGATTTAAGAACACATCCCTTTTCGATATCCACTGAGCAGGGTCAGATAGTGCATAATGAGTTATAAAACTCGACTGAACAGAGATGATCTCTTTCATAAGGAATGCCCCGGGCCTCTGATTTTTAAATTGTGAGAACAAAGTGGAGGCATCTAATGAATCGGCTGTGAAACCGTTCATAAAGATTTGATCCTCATCTATTTTTAAATCAACCAGCGCACTTGGCGCAAGTCTTGAAATCAGTGCCTGATTTCCCTTTCGTTCATTACCATAAAGGAGTGCCGGAATGTTGACATAAATATTTCCATCATCGGTCTTCAACGTCTTCAGTTGAAACAGCGGGCTATTCCTTTCTTTGAATAACATTTCGGAATTACCATAAACACGCAAGGCATCTTCAACAAGAAAAGAGGGACCGATGATTAGCAGATCATCCACAACAACACTGGATACCAGATGAGATTTATTCTGATACAGATCATTAATGTCATAACCATTAAAATTGCGGCCCTTAATCTGAACCTCTTTTTGAACTAAATCCTGTATGGCGCTTTTACCTTGATGTGGAATTATAAAAAGACAATCGATGGACTTATTATTGGCGTAGAAAGCCAGCAGTAACTCTCTCTTATTAAAAAATGCGGGAGCCAGAGTAGTGATGGACTTATCAATAAAAGCCATGCTTGATGCTCCAATGTTTTGCTTCAGTCTATCCTGAAGTGATCCGAAATTATCCGTTTCAATGACCACCAGTGCCTTTGAAGAAACGACATCCCAGGAATTAGAAGCAGAATGCCTATTAAAGCTAGTCCAGGCAAACCACCCTAAGCACAAAACAACTACACCCCCTACTATTAAAATTGAAGTACGCACCAGATATCAAAGTTTAAAAAATAATATAAAAGCCAAAGATACAGGGCTTTCGCGAAATAGAGAAAATGAGGATTGCGGAGCGGTTTTATGAGTGGCTGGTTCAGACAGCTAAGGATATTAAACAAAAAAAACCTCTTACTTTATAGAGTAAGAGGTTTTGAAGAAAAAAGGCAACGACTTACTCTCCCGGGTTTTAC
>QFQM01000370.1 GCA_003243255.1 Flavobacterium psychrophilum
TTATAGAGGCAGCACACCGTTCCCTGTGCCAGGAGGTGGACTATTTCGGAAACTGGCGTAGTGAGGAAAACCGGGAAATCATTGCTTCAGCGCTGAACATATCAACAGACAGAGATGTATCCTGATAACTGGAATCATTATACTCGTACTGCAGACAGTCTCGGTTGCTCAGTAGCCGGTGGTCATCGATTACCCTGCCGTGCTGGCGGTGGAAGTGAGCTTACTACGGCCCGGATCTTTAGCACAAAATGCTGCTGTCGAAGCTCTGGAACACTGGTGCGCGCATTAACCAGGCGCTGAGCGATAGGCCAAGAGTGCCAATTTTGCCCGTCAGTTTTCCCGTAACTATGCTCTTTCTAACGTAACTCTTTACACCATTTGTAAGAAGTTCAATGAAGTCGCTAAAGAAAAATGGTTTGAGCCGCTTGAAGAAGAGACGCACGTTTCTGAATACGAATAGCAGAAGCCATACTGAAGCATGAACGTTCGAGATGATATTGAGCTGAAAATATTGACGACAAAGAACAAGCGAGAAGCAGTTATCCTAATAGTTGCAACTATTAATAAAAATTGAAACACTCAATACTTTTATTCTATGATCTCCATCGCAATTTCTATCAATTTAAATACAATTATCAAAAATCAATTATAATGTAATAATAAAACCAATTAATAGCGTTGAGGAAATTATGAGCATAAACCCTATAATAATAAGGCAAAATTTTAAAATCGGCGAATTGGACGCTGAATCAGACACACTTCTCTTGGAAAACTGTTTTATTGATAGTGGTTATCTTTCTAAACTATTAAACCCATCTGATACATCATCTATAGTTATAGGAAGAACAGGCGCAGGAAAAAGTGCTTTGTTGCACATGGTGGCAAACAAAGCACATAAATATAAAAAACTTGACCCTAATGATATTTCAATAGGTTTTCTAGAGCATTCAGATATAATTTCATTTTTTGAAGAGTTAAATGTTAATCTTGATATGTTTTATAAAGTATTATGGCGACATATTTTAATTATGGAATTATTAAAAATACGCCATGACATTAAGAGTGAATCTGATACGAATAGCTTTTTCTCAAACTTGCTTAGCAGGCTAAAAAAGATGAGATAAAACGAAAAGCCCTTGAGTATTTTAGGGAGTGGGGAGATAAATTTTGGATAGATACTGACACCCATCTTAGGGAAATAACATACAAACTGGAACGTGATACTAAGGCTTCGATTGGCACAGAATACAGTGCTGTAAATCTTAGTGCTGAATATGCAAAAAAACTAACCGAAGAACAAATACATGATGTTAAGAAACGAGCAAATGAGGTTGTCAGTAGGTTACAGATTCAAAAACTTAATGAAATACTTTCATTGCTTGCTGAATATTCTTTTGATGACCCACAAAAAAACTATTACATCATTATTGATCAACTGGATGATAACTGGGCGGAAAATGATACAAGATATAAATTTATAAGAGCGCTAATTGAAGAGATTAAGGTGTTTCGTAAAATTAAAAATATCAAAATAATAGCTGCTTTACGCCTGGACCTTTTACGATCAGTATTTAATATTACAAGAGGCTCTGGTTTTCAGGAGGAAAAATATGAGTCATATATACTTGATATAAAATGGACCTCTCAACAACTAACCGAATTAGTCCAAAAACGAGTGCGAGAGGTATACAAAAGACAATATACTCGAGAAGATGTTACTATTAAAGATATATTTCCAAAAGCAAAGGGGGGGCATTTAGGCATCACCCCTATTGAATATATAATTGAAAGAACATTATTTCGACCAAGAGACGTTTTACAATACGTGAATGAGTGTTTTAATGTGGCACTTAACAGAGAAAGAATATCATGGGATTCAATTCATAAAGCGGAGGCAGTCTATTCCTTAAAGCGCCTGAGATCTCTAAAAGAAGAATGGGGGGATATATACCCTTCCTTTGAGGAAACAATTGAAATACTGAGAAATCTTCCTGATAAATTTAGTAGAACATCTATGTCAAAAAACACTATAGACGCGGTATTAAGTGAATTATCCATTCAAAATACTACTGATCCATGTGCTATTACAGCAAACAAATTTTTAGAAGGAGAATCAAGAGAACAGGATGTCATTAATGAAATAATGCTTTGTCTTTATACAGTTGGAATTGTAGGTTTCAAGATTAGTAGCCTGACACCTTACAAATGGGCATTCAGAGACAGTACACCAACAACAAAAAATGAAATCAAACGTGCCAGTCTGATGAAAATTCATAAGATGCTCCATTCAGCTCTAGATATAAGAATAATTACTGGAAATCGCTATGAACGCGATGATGAGGAAGATATTGAGTGTTCTTAATTATATTATCTTTTGGTTTATAACATTTTTTGCCAGAAACAAGGATTATTCCCACACACACTAAGAAACTTTACTTTGAAGATGGACGGATGACAGCAGGAGCCGTCCTCTTTTCTGTTACTTACATCCTGACATTCCTCCATTTATCCCAAATATTCAGTACTGGACGCACCTTTGAGTATCATTCAAACTGATTGTAAGATTTAAACTTACAATCGTGAGGCTTGTATATCGCCAGAACAATAACAGTGGATCTCGGACACGAACTCCGTGACTTCATAGAATATCTCATTGAATCAGGTGATTATCGTACGCAGAGTGAGGTGATCCGCGAGTCACTTCGTCTCCTTCGCGAGAAACAGGCAGAATCACGTCTCCAGACCCTGCGGAATTTACTGGCAGAAGGCCTGAGCAGCGGCGAGCCTGTGGTGTGGGAAAAGGACACGTTCCTGAAAAAAGTTAAAGCAGGCACAAAGCCTGCCGGTGAAAAACGTTAAACTCACACCTAAAGCCAGTCAGGATCTTGAGGATATCTGGTATTACGGCTACCACCATTTTCGGTGAGGAGAGGGCCGACAGATATATTAATCAGCTCTCCGCTTTTTTTTTGTTTTGGAGTGCTCATAATATCGGTACTCCCCGTCCTGAACTGGGGGAATACATATTGGCACTACCCGTTGAATGACATATGCTTTATTTTCTGCAGACTGATACTGAAATTATTATTATCCGTATATTAAGTCAGCATCAGGATGCCGGCCGTCATCTCAACTGGGCAGTAGTCGGCAACCACATTGCGCTGCGTGAAAACTGACAGGGTTACAGGGGTGTACCAGGTCAGAATTCACGTAGCGCATCCTCCCCTTCCCTGCTCCCTTCCTTTTTTTGTTCGATCCTGTTTGTCCTGGCATTACCCCAATTCTCCCAAAAACCGTAAAACAGCCATCAACCCGCGTCATTACTGGCTTCATGGAGGATCTGAGCAGAAAAAGGATCCTTTACGTATTTGGTTTTACCCGCAATAATGCGGGATAAGACAACAAAAGGATCCGCGCGCTGCGATTTATTGTCATGGCAGGATCGGCCCGTCAGGT
>QFQM01000371.1 GCA_003243255.1 Flavobacterium psychrophilum
AAAAAACAGGCAATATTATCAATAACAGCAAGAGTCTCATTGTAAACGGGTTTATGCTTTTTAAGTTATTTCTTCACTACAGTCATGGCGACGGGCGTTATGGCGCCAGCGGTAACAACAACGTTCTCCTTTACATCTATAAATTTATCACTATTGACGATCCTGACTGCACGCAGGTAATAAGTACCGGGATCGATCACGTAGGCGGCCGCAAGCCCTGCCGCATTGGATGTCATCGTAAATAAGCTATTGCTGTAATCAACTGTGTCGCTTAGAAATATCACTTTACTCCGGTAAGCATACACTTTTGCGCCTGCCACAGGTGTTGCAGCGGCATCCCAAATGGTAGCTTCAATACCATTTCTTGTTGGCAGTGGCGTAGTGCTCAAAGCAATGTTGGCCTGGGCTATTCCTTTGGGATCTACTTTCACTACATTTTCTCCGGCAAGGTCCTTAGAGCCTATCCTTGTTTTTACGCGCAGGTAATACAAGCCTGCTGGTATGTTGAGTTTATTGCCTACACCGTAACCGTTCACCGGGATATCAAACACCCTTCCCGCACTGGTGTCGGCATCAAAAAGCGCTTTATTGTTAAATGCCCAGGCTGTTACATTGGGAACAGGTTCCTGATTGCCGGCGGTAACGACAAGATGGATACCATTCTGATTGGTAGTGGATGGCAACAGTTTTAATGTGTCAGCCTGTTTGTCTACATAATTTCCCGTGGTATAATTATTCTCACCGTAATACTTCACACCATTGGTGTCGGCCATGGCATAAATGGTGTAGCTCTGGTCAGGATCGATCCCATTGAAATAGAATTGGCCGGCTGCATCTGCATTGGTTGAATACAGGAACTCGTCATTGCTTTTGCCCGAATAACGGATATATACTTTGTGGTTTTTGCCCGGCAGTAAGTTCTGCATCCCGCTAAGGTTATCGTAGATCACCACGACTCCTTTTAAAACTTGTGGTCCTGCGAGGTCATTGAAGTCGCTCTTTTTATTACAATTAAAGAACAGCAGCGCTATGGCCAGGTATATTAATTGTTTCCTCATAACGTTTTGAAAAAAAGTTTAACAAATTGTACAAAAAGTACGGGGTTTACCGATACGGAATAATAAGCGCCGGATTTCTCATAGCTACGTGAAGTGTTGACGATAACATTGTTCTCAACGCGGTGCCTTGTTTCCAGATAATAGTTGGCCCCCACCGAAAATGCCAGACCAGGTACGATATCGTAGGCACCGCCTATGTAGAAATTATCCAATGGATGCAGCATATCGAAAGCGCCCATCACGCTGAGCCGGCGTAGCGGGTAACGTGGAATAATACTATGATCACGGTTATAATTCCTGAACGGATAGATCTTTACGCCGAAGATCGCCCTTGCACGATTGTCGGAAGTACTTACTTTGAAACCATTGCCGGCCGTATCGATCTTTGTAAGCGATATCGGCTCTTTGGCCACGGCAATACCGGCTGCAAGCTGGATAAACCGTAGCTTGCCCACTTTGACATAGGTTTTAGCTGCATCTACCGTAGAATCTGATTTAACAATCGCTTTGATCGTAATGCTATCGCGATAAGGAGCTTCAAAAGCGGTGATTGGATCGAGCTGGGTACGATATAAAGGACCGTTCACGGCTACGTCTTCAAACAAGGAGGTATCGGGCGGGAAAGTAATATACCCTCTTTTTATGGATTGGGAAAAGCGTTTTACAAAAGGTTGTAAACTGGTTTGGCATTCTGATTGATCCTGGCTGGCTCCTTTCAATATACTTTTTTCACCTCCCGGCACACCGAATGAGGCAAAGAAGGCTTCCAGGTTTTGAATGTTAGCGCCAGGCAGTCCGCTGAAATCTATCTTCGACAGGAGATCACTTACCAATGCCGTAAATTCTTCCTGGTCGTTGAAGGGAAGCGACTTCTCGTCTATTTTCACTTTGATTGCCTGCGGAATATTGTGAATGGCAATATGTACTTTCTCATTTTCCGGTACTTCGTTGAGCTTGCTTTGCCTGATATAATAGCCGGGTTTTACAGGCTGGTAGTTCTTAAAAGCATCGAATTGTTTATGGGCATTGCTAACACCCCAAAAGGTTGAAGGTTGTACCCTGCCCTCATAAGCAATTGTATTGGAGCCAACCTTAGCCTGAAAAGGATCGCCTTTGAGTAGTTTCTGAAGACTCCCTTTTTCATTAGTAGCATTCGTTATCAGCTTTGTAATGTCATTTTGTTGCTGCTGGATCGCCTCGAACTGAGTCAGGCTGGCTACGGTTTTGTCCAATTTGTTTTTTACGCTGTCGAGGAATATGCTCTTCTCCTTCAAATTAGCTATTTCGATGTCTTTAGCGGCGATATCTGCAGCTATTGCTTTCTTACCTGCTTCCGTAAGAACGTTGAACGGATCGAGTGAGAGCCGGCCTCCATTAAACCAAAACCAGTTGATGAACCAGGGATTTAGGCGCGCCATATCGCCGATGGCACTATTGAAATCGCCAGGTGTTACATTGGGCGATCCGACCGAATCAATCCCCTGGATCATAGTGGGAAACTGGCCTGTGTTGCCAGTAATAAAATCGACTGCTTTTGCCGTATACCAGTCGCGGATGGTTTTATTCCATGGATTGATGTGTACCAGTTCAAAGCGGTATTGATCGGAAGCGGTGACAATACATACTTCACAATTCTCTTTCCGTAATTTATTATAGCCGCTGGTGAAGGTATTGCACCCTTCTTTGCAGCTACCAGGCGGTTTGAGCCATATAGAGTCGATACAAATGTCGTCTTTGTAAACCCGGACCAGGTATTGACTGTCGATGTTGTTGATGAGGCTTCTGACCGGTATTGGCAAATTGACCGGATCCATGATGGAGGCCAATAGTTGGGTTTTATTGCACGTATCCGGCAACCGCAATAAAGAGTCTATAGCGGCCTTGAACAAATTAAACTGCCCCAACGAGGTCTCGTCCTGAAAAAGGCAGGCATAGGCTTCTTTTACCTCATCGAGGCTAAGGTATTTTTTTGTTTCTTTTAAATGTTGTTTCAATAGTTTCATCCAGGGAGCATAAACATTCCGGGGCGTCTTTACCTCGTACCGGAAGCGCGCATGATTGGTAACAAAAGTGGGGGGATAAGATATCATCTTTCCGGAGGTGTCGAAAACGATGTCATGCTTGTCTTTGGATAACTCCTGCCAAACGCTCAACTGACTGGTGGCGCTATTGTAAACCAGGCATAAAATAAAAACGAGTCTTAATCGCATTTAGAAGAATTTTTAAAGTCGGACAGTAAATAAGTTCATCATTATTTTTTCCAATTCGCTGAAATCCCTGGGAGGATCGGTGGGCGCCATATTGGTATCGGGCTTTATCCAATGTTCCTTAGAGAGTACCATATAAGATTCATCATTGAATTTTTCATAAAAGGCTGTGTCCATCTCTATAACTTTGC
>QFQM01000372.1 GCA_003243255.1 Flavobacterium psychrophilum
AGGTTGTTTTCTCGAGTCATCGTATTTCAACATTGAAGGATATATTACGATGCCATCATCACTAATCTCTCTACTTCTTATAATCCTTTTTTCTTCTGCATCATACCCCCAACCTAACGAACCATGTAATTTCCAAAGTCTTGTCCATTGCGGGAGTAACTGGTCATTTTCAACACTAACTGGGTCAAAAAAAGGCTTGTAGCCCCCTACAAAACCATCAAAATATGGGAGGTGCTGTGATTCAAATCCAATCTCAAAAAGATAGTCATAATTAGTAGTAAAAATCTCTATAGCATGCTTTCTTGCTGCATATCTAATCCATCGAGCAAAATCGTTGTGCAAGCGGCAGGATCTTTCAAGAGTTATTTCTTTATTACTTTGAACTGAAACTAACTTCCTAATCTCTTTTTGAAATGACAAGCGAAGTTGCTTAAACTGTTCTTTGTTTAAACCACATAAAGTACCTTTCCCAATTACTCGTAATTTTTGATCAATTGCCGATATGATATTCTCTAACATGAAGACTGCTCCCTTTTTTGTTTCATCAAGTTCAGCCTCTTCAAGCTCTTCTCTTATTACTCCTAAAGCCTTTTTAAAAGAATCATCCTTTAAAGTAGAAAGTATTAGGTCAGTCATAGCCCAAACACCAGGGATCAAAGGTTTATGCCTGTTCTTATCATCAAACAAATCATTTCCTTCTTTGTCAGTCAAAGGAGCAGCCATCGACGTGCCTGCACCAAATAAAAATCCGATGCGAATTGTATTATTAATAAGAATTTGTTGTATGCCTCTTATAAACTCTCTAGGATCATGGGCTCTTTCCATGTATAAAATATTATTTATGTAGTCTTGCAAACAGTTATGAATATTCTAAATGAAATGAATATTATAAATACTCTATGGATGAAAAATTTGATTGAAGTAATTTGGGCACTTATTAATTTATTGCTATTATTTTATTATGAGCTTAGCCATTCTCGTGGTTAATGTGTAACTGTGAATAACTAAAATAGCAAACTACTGGTACTTCGAGAAGGATATGGTTTTAGGGGCTTAAAAAGGAGGAGGTTCACAAAGAAAAAAAATAATATTCTAAAATCCAAATGTTAGTAACCGTTTGTTTTTCAAACTTAAATAATTATTGAGAATAATCAACTGAAATGAATTGGTAACGTTTTCTATGACAAAATCTTACACGCCTGGATCGGCAGAGAGTTATAATTGAGTAGCCCTTTAACCTATTTTTATGCGATGGGCAGGTTTTCAATATTGGTCTATTCTTTTGTTATGTATTTTACGGTTTTGTTTTAGGGTGAGATCCCTGGGTTTCCCGGCCTCCGCAAGGCTACGATATCGCGATCATCAACGGAGAAAGAAAACTGGTGATTAACAAAGAAGGGGAGTTGCTGCGCAATGCTTTTATATGGAAAGTAGCGGGCATGAAAAGTGAAGAGATCATTGAGCGTTTGCGCGCAATGGGCCTGAAGATGTACAAACAGCAATTAAGCAAAGTATTTCAGCGCCCGTTTTATTGCGGAGTTATCAATCATGGGTTACTGGATGGAAGGATAGTAGAAGGCAAACATGAAAAACTGATCAGCGAGGAGATCTTCTTACGGGTAAATGAAATACGCACTCAATCGCCCAATCTCGGCGTGCCACACAAAAATGAGAATGAACTTTTGCCCCTGAAGGTCTTTGTAAGCTGCGTTAAGTGTGGGCAACCGCTTACAGGTTATGTTACACGCAAGAAAACAAAAAAGAAGGTCCTGCAATTTTATTACTACAAATGCCGTAAGACGGGGTGTAAATGCAATAAAAAAGCTGAGCATTTGAATGAGCTGTTCATTAAACTACTGAAGAGCATTGCCATAAAAAAAGAAGAAATCCCGGCTATCCAGTTCGAACTGGAAAATTTCTATCACACCACCATAAAGTCGGTAGCGGCCCAGGAGGAAGCATTAAATAGTCAACTGGACGAGGTCAATAAAAAAATAGACGCCGCCGAAGAAAGCCGTTTATTGAAGCAGGTAACCCATGAAGTGTATGCCCAATTCATTACCCGCTACCAGGCAGAAAAGGATAAAATTTTGGAACATTTGGGCAAATGTGTAAACAGGATTTCGAACCTGTCGGAATGCTTGGAAAAAGTGCTATCATTATGCACTAAGCTATTTAAAATGTGGAAGTTAGGAGAAGTGAAACTGAAAGAAGATTTGCAAAAGTTGATTTTTCCGGAAGGAATTTTTTACGACTGGGAAAACAACGTATTTCGGACAAATTCTATGAACCTGATTTTTCATCTAATAGCTTGTCCCCGAAGTGGTTCTGAAGGAAATAAAAAAAGGGACAACCATCTTTTTGATAATTTGTCCCTCTCGGCGGAAAGAGAGGGTCAGTTTTCGAACCTGTTTGCAGAAGAGTTAGGTAAGATAAATCAGACATGATCCAACACGTAACCCGGAAATCTTCATTCAGGCGTAGTGACAAATCGTTTGTCGGTGAGTGCTCGGAGAAAATTTTCCAAATCTTCTTTTTCGATCTCACTTAGCTGTAATGGGGACGACAATAAGGGATCCCGATTGATAGCATGGGGTACGATCTTATCGGGATCGTTATAGAATTCTATCACCTCGCGCAGATGACGAAAAATGCCATTGTGCATATAAGGGGCTGTTATGGCGACATTCCTCAGGTTAGGAATTTTGAACCTGCCTACATCGTCGGGGCTGCGAGTGATAACAGCGCGCCCGCTGTCCTGTAGTTGCTTACCATCAAAAAGACCAATATTACGATAATCTATGCCGCCGTTGTTAAAGTCTCCACCGAAGTGACAGCCCGCACATCTGGCCTTGCCGTTGAATAACTGAAAGCCCCGTTTGGCAGATGCAGAAACGGCCGAATCATTATCATTGACCTGCCAGTCTTCAAATGGCGTATTGTAGGTATTCAGCGTCTTTTCAAAAATCGCGATAGCCGTTCCAAGGTTCTTCGCATTCGGCTTCTCTTTAAAGATCGCCATAAAATAACGCAAGTATAGTACGTCGTCGTTCAGACGCCTGACTGCCGAATCAATGGGCAGATCCATCTCGGCCGGATTGGCAATAGGGATGAGCGCTTGTTCCTCCAGGCTTGATGCCCTTCCGTCCCAAAAAAAACTTCCGGAGCCGGAAACATTCATGACTGAAGGGGCATTTCTGCTGCCCTTTTTATTCAGTTCTCCAATACTCGTCGCAGATGTATCGGCGAAGGCATACTTTTCCCGGTGGCAGGAGGAACAACTTATGGATCGGTGTCGGCTAAGAATAGGATCGAAAAACAACATCTTCCCCAGTGCTGCCGGAGTCTGCGGAATCTCCGGCTCGCTCTGCCGGGTGAAAGAGAAACTGGCCACCAGGATCGCTGCCATTACCAACACCAGGAATGAAATTTTTCTCATGAGCCGTATGC
>QFQM01000373.1 GCA_003243255.1 Flavobacterium psychrophilum
TTCAAGAACAAAAAGATACTAAAAATGTCTATATAACACCACTTTTTACAAAAAAAACCTTCCTATTGGGAGGCTAATCTTTAATTCATACTGTCTATAATAAAGTGATAGACTTCCTCAGTTAGTATTTCAATCTCTTTACTTTTTGCATAGACTTCCCATTCTATATCAGCTTCTAATACATATTGACTAAGTTCCGATTTTTGAATAAATGTACCATAACTTCCATCAGTTTTCACTTCATATATTTTATTCAGCACTCTAGCATTATTGATTTCTTTAAGTTCAGCATCGATTTTATTGAGGAAAACGCCAATATAATCTTTCTTATATTCAGATGAATTATGCTTTGTTAAGGCATCCGAAATTTTAATCAAAATCTCAGATTTATGATTATCAACTAAATTCTTATTACAGAATTTTATCAACACTTCTTCCCAAACTTCATTAGTTAAAAGATTTTCAATTTCTCTTACCTCTCTAATAATTTTCGGAATAAAATTAGGCTTTTTATTCTCTTCTAACTCTTTCAATCGCTTACCTTTTTTTGTCCTACCATCCACATTATCTGAATCAGCCAAAAGAAATATCTTATTGCTTAAGGCTAGAGCATTAATTTCATTACGCACTCTTTCTTCTTCACTTTCACTAATGTCTTCTTCAAACATATAATGCGCAATATTAGACCCCGCATATTCAAAAAAAACATAATCAATATCTTCTTTTAGACATTTGTATTTATCTTTTTCATTTTTAACTATATACTTTAAATAAGATTTCAAAAATGCTTTTATGTAATTTCTATCGGAGACGCCTTCTACCCATAAACTACAATTAGCGAGAAAAACCGAAGAATTATTAACCCCTAAATGTTTTAAAATAGTATTATCTCCTCTGTTAACATTTCTAATAACAAACTCCTTTTCTTTACTTTCTTCATTCTGATTCTTCTGTGTAAAAGTATATATTGAAACATCTTTCTTCTCTAATGTTAAATCAAGAAAATGATTTGAATGTGTTGAGATTATATAAGTCAAATTCTTTTTTGTTAAATCTTGATTTGAATAAATTTGTTCAAGAAATAGGCGCTGCATTCCCGGATGTAAATTTAATTCAGGCTCGTCGATAAAAATTATCCCAGTATCTTCAGCAGTAAAAATTTTGTACATCAATATTAATATAGCTTGGATACCATCTCCAAGTTGAGAAAGATCTCTCGAATCTTTCTCTCCATCTATATGAATACTTATTACTTCTGAATTATTGACTCCACTGCTATTCTTGTCCTTATCAAATTTTGCTACTATGTCTACTTGTTTCCCTCCAAAGAAATTTTTACTTATAAAATTTTCGAAGTTTTCAAAAGATTTTCTAACAGCCTTTATAGAGTTCCTTGTATTTAATACATTTTTATATAAGTGAAGTCCTGTAAAAACCTCAACATCAATTTCATTCAATTTGTAATACTCATTTAAAGTATCAAGATAAACATCATTTTCAATCTTTTTCGAATCGTTAAATAACGAATGTGCTGTCCTTAATGTTGGGATATAATATCTTTTTATTTTTTCATTATATATTCTAGTTGTGTTTTCATTGATTTTTTTATAATCAATGATCTTTTCATCTACATTAATATCTTCAAGCCCTGCAAACTTATTATTATTAGACTTTACTACAGAGTATAAGGATAATAATTTACCGCCATCTAGTAATCCTAATCTATTTTTCTGTAATTTTTCTACAAATTCTCTTTGTTGATCCCTACCATTTACTAGGGTATGATACGGTCTATTATTTAATCTATTACTTGCCGCATCAATTTGTGAATTAACCAATTCGACTAATGAATTATACTCTTTTATTTGATTATTTACTTCATCTAAATCATGTACTCCATAAAAAAGTTTCAAAGACATTAAATAACGCATAAACCTGCTTTTGCCGCTGTTATTTGACCCTACAATTATATTAATCCTATTAAAATTAGGGAAATAAGAAATTGAAGTTTCAGAATTTTCTTCAAGATAATAGAAATTAATATCATCATTTAATATAGATCCACTATCAGAATTAAAAATTAAATCATATGTTTTATTACTCATAAATAAAAGATTTATATCGCTAATTTATAAAATTTCATCCTACAAAAAAGCCCCCACTTTCGTGAGGGCTTCTATATCTAATAATCCAACAATCGGATAATCTAAAAATCTATTACATGTTACGACGGTACTGTCCACCCACCTCAAACAAGGCTGCAGTAATCTGGCCAAGGGAGCATACTTTGGCAGCTTCCATTAGCTCATCGAATATATTCTTGTTGTTTATGGCAGCATCCTGAATAATTGCAAGACGCTCTTCTACCTGTTTTGCATTTGCAGCATGAAGCGTTTCAAGCGTTTTGATCTGGAACTGTTTTTCTTCTTCCGTAGCACGGATAACCTCAGCAGGAACCACCGTTGGCGAACCTTTAGAGCTCAGGAACGTATTTACCCCAATGATAGGGAACTCTCCTGTATGCTTAAGAGTTTCGTAGTATAGCGACTCTTCCTGAATCTTAGAACGCTGGTACATAGTTTCCATAGCTCCAAGTACACCGCCACGCTCTGTGATACGGTCAAACTCTGCCAATACAGCTTCTTCAACAAGGTCGGTAAGCTCTTCGATAATGAACGATCCCTGGATTGGGTTCTCATTCTTGGCAAGACCAAGCTCTTTGTTGATGATAAGCTGGATAGCCATCGCACGGCGTACGCTTTCTTCCGTTGGCGTAGTGATTGCCTCATCATAAGCATTGGTGTGCAGTGAGTTACAGTTATCATAGATTGCATACAGCGCCTGAAGCGTTGTACGGATATCGTTAAAATCAATTTCCTGTGCGTGAAGCGAACGGCCTGATGTCTGGATATGGTATTTCAGCATCTGTGCACGCTCGTTTGCACCATATTTATTCTTAAGTGCTTTCGCCCATATCTTACGTGCTACACGCCCGATAACCGCATACTCAGGATCGATACCATTACTGAAGAAGAACGACAGGTTCGGACCAAAGTCGTTAATATTCATGCCACGGCTTAAGTAATATTCTACGTAGGTGAATCCGTTAGCCAACGTAAACGCCAACTGCGTGATAGGGTTGGCACCTGCTTCAGCAATGTGGTAACCTGAAATGGAAACCGAATAGAAGTTTCTCACGTTTTTCGTGATGAAATACTCCTGAACGTCACCCATTAGTCGTAATGCAAATTCTGTAGAGAAGATACAGGTATTTTGTGCCTGGTCTTCTTTAAGGATATCCGCCTGAACGGTACCACGCACCTGTGTAAGGGTACGCACTTTTATTTCGTTATATACATCGGCAGGAAGTACCTGATCTCCGGTAACACCTAAAAGCATAAGCCCAAGGCCATCGTTACCCTGTGGAAGGTCACCATTGTAACGC
>QFQM01000374.1 GCA_003243255.1 Flavobacterium psychrophilum
AATTTATGCTGTCCGCCAATTTTGCCTTTGAGGCGCATAAATTCCATGAAGCTGGACTCCGGAAGTATTTTGAGATAAACATCTTTTAAAGCACTGCCTCTTTCCACTGCATAATCATCATTCAGGTCCTTCAGCTTTTGGTCGATCTTTTCCCGCACCACTTCTGCATCCACCTGGTCATCACAGGCTATCCACCACTGGTGCGCAAAGAAAAGACCATGCGGCACTCCGGCTACCGTAAACTCGGGAATACAAAGGTTCATTTCATCGGCCACTACCTGAACAGCCTTGTTCATATTGTCCACGCTGAGGTGTTCCCCTACCAGGCTAAGGAAATGCTTGGTGCGTCCGGTGATAATGATCTCACAACGCTCTTTATCTACAAAACGCACCGTATCGCCAATCAGGTAACGCCAGGCGCCGGCAGTAGTGCTGATCAAAATCGCATAATCCTTCCCCTCTTCCACTTCATGGATCATCAACACTTCAGGGTTTTCGGCAATATTGCCGTCACTGTCAAAGTTCTTATCGTTGAAAGGAATGAATTCAAAAAAGATATGATCGTTGAGCGAAAGGTGCATGCCTTTGGCAAACTGCCTGTCCTGGTAAGCCAAAAAGCCTTCAGAGGCCAGGTATGTTTCGATATACGTGAGCGGCTTGGCCACCAGCTTTTCGAATCCTTTTTTATAAGGCTCAAAAGATACACCCCCATGCACAAAGAAGGCAAGGTTGGGCCACATGTCATGGATGCTCTTCAGGTTGTACCGCTCGATGATCTTTTCCATGCACATCTGTATCCAGGCAGGCACGCCTACCACAAAACCAATGTCCCAGTTGGGAGCCTCTTCTACAATTGCTTCGATCTTACTATTCCAATCTTTGGTGCGGGCTATTTTTTTACCAGGCTTATAAAATGGAGAGAACCAGAAGGGAACCTTTTTGGCGGTGATCCCACTCAGGTCACCGGCATAATAACCAGGCCCTTTCTGGAGATCGGTACTGCCACCCAACATCAGCCACCCTTTACCAATACTTTTTACCGGGATATCATGGTAAGTACGGAGCGTGAGCAATTGCTTGATCATCACAATGCGGTTGCCACGCATCAGATCGTTGGTAATAGGCAGATATTTACTGGCCGACTCGGAAGTACCGGAGCTGAGGGCAAAAAACTTGATCTTGCCAGGCCAGCAGATATCAGGCCTTCCTTCAAGCGTCTTATGCCACCAGGCATCATATATTTTATTGTAATCGTAAGTTGGAACAAGCTGCTGGAACTTTTTGCCGGCATGTTTACTCAGCAGGATCTCGTCGAACCGGTACGTCTGTCCAAACTCCGTAAAACGGGCTTTTTTGAGCAATTTCCTCAATACCCTAAGCTGTTGCCGCCGGGGAGAACGGGCTGGCAATCGCAAGGCTTTCGCTATAGAAGGGGGTAAGGAAATATCGATTAATGCCATTAAATAGTAAGCCGGTTTGGTCAGGCAAATTCAAAATTAAGGGATTAGGTGGAATTCTAATGCATAAATGCCCTCCGGCTGGGGATAAACCACCCAAAAGGCGCCGATACTTTAACTTTTCCTGGTATAACAAAGGCAGTCACCCCGCCGTTTAAACGCAAACCCCTCAGGTGAAGTCGCTCCTGTTTATCAACAACCAGTTTCTCTAATCCCTAAAATATAGCCATGAAAGTCAAGCGAATTATCAAATATGTATCCCTGTCTTTATTGGTAATTATAATTATTGGCTATTGCCTGCCGCGACATTATGTGATGCCGGTAGCCGGAGCTAATAGTAAAAGCTATGACGACAAGTCCTTCTGGTTTTATCCCTGGGGAAAATCGGTTACACACAAAGGCGTCGATATTTTCGGCAAAAAAGGGACGCCGGTGGTTGCAGCAACAGCTGGTTTGGTGGTATATACAGGCGTGTTGAAAAGAGGCGGTAATGTGGCAGTTGTATTGGGCCCTAAATGGCGGTTTCATTATTATGCCCACCTGCAGGATACACACACGTCTACTTTCAGTTTCGTAAAAGCAGGCTCTCCTATTGGTACAGTAGGCAATTCAGGAAACGCTGTCGGCAAACCATCGCATTTACATTATACCATGTCTTCCATGATCCCGCTTCCCTGGCGTATAGACAAGTCCAAACAAGGCTGGAAAAAAATGTGGTACCTCGATCCCATACCTTATTTAAAAGAAACAGAGTAACGGTATAAAAAATCAAAGAGGCTGTGCCTTGCGACACATCCTCTTGTTTTATTGAAAAGATTAGCTAATAATATTACTTGCTGATCAATATTTTCCTGGTAACAGTCTTTCCCGGGTTATCAATCTTTATGAAGTAAATACCATTGGTCAAATGATTCAGGTTCAACTGAATCATACTTTTATTCGACCTGTTTACATATTGATAAACAACTCTTCCCGACTGATCTAAAATTACAATATGTGCCTGTTGAAGCTCTCTGCCGATTATGTTTACACTCCCGTTTGAAAGCGTGGGGAATACTTTTAGTTCGCTGGCCGCTACGTCATCGGCAACTGTGGCTGTTTCAGTAGTATTTTGATTTAAGGCGGTAATATTTGTATTATAGCAATTACTCAATACTACCGGAGGAGCAACCTGAAGCGTTCCGCAATTCAACGTATATCCATAATCATTGATCTTTGCCGTGAAGTCGGAGCCATATTGAGCATGAAACCCTGGATTTAAGTTAACCGCCCCACCCGCTGCAAAAATAACCGGCGCCGAGGTGGCTATAGTGATATTGCCTTGGGTGGTAACCGTATTATCGGCTTTATCTACATCTGGCCCTGTATAAGTCCAGTTAGACACGACAAGATTAGACTTGTATAGGGGAAGCTCCGTATAGTTGGTATAAGGCGGAAGATGTTCAGTTGGCTCCCACTCATAATCATTCTTCTGCTCCTGAGTAATAGTAACCGGATAAGTCTCTATTGCATAGTTTTTTAAATAGACGATAGGCGTATTGGATGCATCACCGGTTCTCTTAAGAACAGCTTTAACTTGTAGATAAATCTTCGTGGTTGCCACCGAGTTGAAAGCTAACCCATTTAAACATTCAATATTAGTATAGGGTGTTTGAATTACATGTAATTTTTTTATGGGATCAAAATATTTTACTTCAAGACGTCCGTTTTCAAGATCAGGGCGCATGTGATTTGTTATGTCACGATGTTCAGGAAAAGGCTGATAGTCTTCGTGTTGCTCAAATATATCGTAAGAAGCTGTGCCATCTGCTTTAGGAAGAATCTCCCCTACGATGGCAGCTTGTGCGGAAACCAACTCTAATCCTGCTCCACTGTTGAATGAAACGGAAAGGTTATTGCGTATTCTATAAGAGACATAATCTCGCGTTATAGGGTAATCAGGAAATACAGGGCTATTGTTGCGACGAAACCTGTCAGTTCTTTTAT
>QFQM01000045.1 GCA_003243255.1 Flavobacterium psychrophilum
TTCGAAGATGTCAGCACTTTCTTTTCGATCAATAAAACCGACAGTTATTCCTACTATGAATTACTTATGGAGGCTGCTAGACCGAAAGCGACAGCAATTAATGTTACCGCAATGCTTAATTATTTTAAAGACAATCAGACAAGGCAGAAAGTACCATTCAAAGTACTAATGAATGGAATCTATTTTATTCATGATGGTAAGAAGATAGCCGTCAGAGAAATGGAGTGCAACGCTTTAATTGATATGGAATTCGCAGATGTTGCACTGATCGAAAAATCGTATAGGAAGATGGACCAGGAAATACCAAAGGCAACTACAGTTTCTTTTGACCTGGATGAGAATGTAACCGGCAGCATTGTGCTGGATAAGGATGAAAAACTTCATTTTTTTGATACAACCGGCAAAGGAATTAAAAAGATGGAGGTGCTCCTGGAATTAGACAAGGAATCAGGACAATTTAAAAAACCAGCTAAACCATAAAAGAGTAACAGTAATGTTTAAATTTTATTCAATACACGACATAGCCCTGATAGATAAGCTCATTGGAAACACTGCAAGCCTGAAACTATCCTCAGCCTATAATTTCAATGATCCTTACGAGCTTAAATTCAATCTAGTGATCGACCCATTTGCCTCGGGCCAGGAAAGCGAGTACTTTCTTGCGAATCCAAATGATTCTGCTGACGACTTCACAAACTGGCAGCAACAGGCGGCACACAATCGTAATTACGTATGGCATACCGAGCAGGAGCAGCGAAAGGCACTCTCACAGGTAATTTTGTTAAGTCCCTTTACCGAAACCAATTCCAATAACCTCATGTGGTCGCATTACACCGCTAACTATCAAGGAATCTGTGTGGAATATCATCCTGCTTTGTTTGATTTCCTGAAAGAAGGCAGCGGTTATCTGTGTTTTGGTAAGGTCAAATATTCTGAACAGCCTCCCCTTGTGGGCAGCCTTGAGGATGCCGACACCAAACTCACAAAAATGGTCTTCAACAAACAACTGGAATGGCAATATGAAAGGGAACACCGCTTGGTCGTCGAGAGCACTGAAGGAGAAGCCTATCTTGCAATAGACCAAAAATATATAAAAGCAGTCTACATCGGTTCCAGGGCAGCAAAGCCAACTGTGGATGCTGTACTGGAAAGTTGCCGTGATACAGAAATAAAGGTATTTTATGCCGTTACTATGGGTGATTCCTATGAGGTCGGATTCAGGGAACATCGCAAGGATACTATTTATATGCGCAGTTTCTTCTAATAGATATTTCACAACTATAGCAGATGACCCAATGTATTAAATACGGCTGGCATGAGCAAACAGGTAGGGTACTCCATATCAGCGAAGCTGAAAATGGGCTATCCTGCCATTGCCATTGCTTCGAATGTAAAGAAAAGCTGGAAGCTGTCCAGGGAAGAAAAAAGGAATGGCACTTCCGTCACAATAGTAATATAAATTGTAAAGGAGGGCCTGAGACTGCATTGCACAAACTGGCGAAACAGATTATAGCCGAAAATACTCAAATGGTACTGCCGGGTGTAAACTTAACTTACAAGGAGCCAAAGCTGGAGCAAAGGCTGGAACATTTTATTCCGGATGTTACCGTTGCAACGGAGTATGGGAACGTTCACATTGAGATTCGGGTGAGCCATCCCGTGGATTTAATTAAGGAACAATTTTACAAGGATAATGCCCTGCCAAGCATTGAAATCAACCTTAATACCATTTCTTTTTCTATTACTCCCCAAGAGCTGAGCCAACTGTTGCTGAATACAGCCAAGTTTAAGCACTTTATTTATTGGCATCCTGCTGAGAAGCACGTCCTAGATACCCACAAGGACACAGGAAAGAACAGGCTATTGGCGTTTTTTGTTATCGCCATTACACTTCTGGCGGCTTTCCAACATTACATCAGGCGCGGGCGCAGGTTTTAATTGGAATCGAATTTTAAAGGGTGGTATAGGTAACGGATATCAGATACATGCTGTTTTTCCACTTCATTTTTGATCAATCCGCGGTACCGGTTACATGATAGTGGGATTTTTCTTCACCCTGCAGAAAAAAATTAAGGGTATCAGGTAATCAGGCAAGTCATTCGATCCTACCTTTTTACTACCTTGGAGGCAATTATAATTATTAAACAGTATTTGCTTATGGACAATATGGTCTACGAAATTTTTATACGAAGATGCTGGCAGTGCGAGAGGTTCAGGCATGGTGCAGATACCGACGCATGGGACACCCTTTTAATAAAACAGTATACGTTTGAAAATCGTAATGTCGGGAACTTTCAATCATCAGAGAAAGAATTTCTAAAAAAGTTGGAGGACATTAAAGGACACTTAGATAAAGCCTATAATAAGCTAAATGCAGTAGCGGCAAAGAAGAAAACAATAAGCAGTGAGATCGCCGACAAGATAATGCAGTATCAGGCCACTGTTATCAGTTCAATGTCACCTAAGGAGATTTACAGCTGTCTAGAAGCAACGTTAAGGCTAATGACGGAAAACAAGCTACAAACATTTAAGTAGTGGTACCCAATGTACAAAATTGAGCTGAGTCAAACCAGGTAGATTACTATAAAATTCAATAATTGCATATACTATTTTCTATATATGGGACAGGTAAAACAGCAATGGCTTAAACATCAGGAGCTGCATTTAAGCAGTATTCCTGATAAAAAGGTGTGTGTCCGGCATTTTGAAGATAAAGCCATAAATAACTTTATCAGAAGAAATTACCAGCCCGGCTACTGCGATTACTGTAACAAGGAAGTCAACGTAGTGGCGCTGGAGGAAGTTTTGGTTTTCATGATGGAGGGCATTGGCAACTATTACGAAGATGCCGCTAATTTTATGGGCTACGATTCAAGGGAGGGCGGTTACATTGGGGACACGTATACTGCCGATGAATTAATACAGGAACAGATAGAACTTGTTACGGATCCTTTTGAGCTTACCGAAGACATAGTAGCCGCAATTGAAGAGATTGCCTGGGCCGAACCAGACCGGTATTATGACAGTGAGCGGGATGAACTCATGTACCATTGGAGCTACTTTAAAGATATCATAAAACACAAGGCAAGATATCTGTTTACCTCTTATGGCGCTAAGGATAGCCAGGAGAACGACGCATTCAGGATTTTATCTGAAGTTGGAAGGATATCAAAAGGATTTAACCTCGTCCATAAAATCAATAAAGGGCAAAAAATCTACCGCTGCCGCCAGCACCATCTCAGCAGAAAATTTACGGACGCAAAAGACCTTGTTGCCCCTCCTTCAGACTATGCCATCTATCCCAACAGGTTCAGCCCCTCGGGGATATCCATGCTTTATGCCGCCTTTGATAAGGAGACTGCAATTCGTGAGACGATTAGTCGTGAAAATAAAAAGGCCAATAGGATCACGGTTTCTGAATTTATCATAGACAAAGATATCTACATCATCGATTTTAATAAATTGCCATTGCTCCCAAGTATATTTCAGCATAAGAGTGTCAAATCGTATTATCTTATTGCATTTCTGTATGATCTTGTCAGGGATTTTACAAAAGACATTACAAAAGATGGTAAGGAGCATACAGAATACGTTCCTACGCAGGTGGTCACGGAATTTTTCAGGTATACGTTCAACAGGAATAGAAAAAATAAGATTGAAGGCATCATTTATCCCTCATCCAAGAATAAGCCCAACTCATCCGCAGTGCTTTTTTGGGATAATGAAGAATGCCTGCGAAACCTGAAACTCGAAAGAATATCCACTATAAAAACAACCCGTTATTTGTCGCATTAGTTCCAGTAGTGGAATAACAAGATGCAGTACAGCACAAAAGAACTTCCCTAATTATTAAAGCAACAAAATCCTAACCATAATGGAAAATAACGACGACATCAAAAAAAAATACCCAAACTCTAAAAATCTTTTATACTGGGGGATCGGGATATTAGTATTGACGACCATACTGCTATCTTTCGCTCCGGTGATTGTTACAAAATGTCACATTATTTCCCTTGAGGTAGACGATCCCAATGAGATTGGGGATACCATTGGAGGAATCCTGGGTCCTCTAGTGGGGCTTATAGGCGTAGCACTAACATTTCTGGCCTTTTGGGCACAATACGACGCAAATATCCAGCAGCGAAAAGAATTTGAAACATCCCTGGAAAATGAGAGGAAAGCCCGGGAGAGGGAAGAAACAAAAGCATCTGAGGAACTGGAGCAAAAAAACAAGGATATAAAAGAGCAACAGGAGCGGTTTTTAAAAACCCAGGAACTGCAACAAAACCAGATCCTTCTTCAGGACAAGCGTGCTCGAATTACCGTATTTGAAACGCGGTTCCATACCATGCTGGCGATCCACAGGGATAATGCTAACCAAATGGAAGTAAACAAGATATCGGGACGGAAGGTATTCATCCATATGCTTGATGAGCTTAAATCGATGCATAAGATTTTCAAGGGAATATTAGTAGAGAATGGTCACAATAATGCAATTACCGAAGAAGAGTTGTACAATATAGCCTATTTGTCATTTTTCTTCGGTATCGGGGATAAATCTACCCCAATGGTCAAAGACCTTGCTGGTGAAAGGCTCTCAAAATATGTTACCATGTTCCACGACAGGCTGGAAACCTATCAAAATCAAAAAAAGAATAACCCGGCTGCTCTTCTTAAGATAGGTGTTAATGAATATGAGCCGGGTAAGCTATATACTTTCGGTGTCGGCCACTTAAGAAGGCTTGGGCACTATATAAGGCATTTATTCCAAACCGTTAAATTTGTTGATGACCAGCCCACCGCAATATTAAGCCATGATGATAAATACAATTATGTTTCAAGCTTAAGGGCCCAATTATCGGCGCATGAACAAATCCTTCTGTTTTACAATGCCCTCTCGGTCATGGGCAAACCGTGGTTGGATACATTGCCCTCCGGCAGCGATAACTATATCGAACGTTACTGTCTCTTAAAAAGTATTCCTATCAACGCGGCTGATTTCTATAAAAAACCGCTGGAAGTATTTGCTGAAAATAATTCCGACGGGAGGCCCATGTTTGAGTGGAACGAGATCAAAAGCAGGATGGCACTTTTGGACGCTTCGCATACTTAATAGATACTATTGGACGAAAATACCAGCAAGGCAACTATGTTAGCATTCAGGATTTCTGCATTCGAAACTGATGCCTTTTCAATCCAAGGTTTTGTGGATAGTTGATACTTAAGTTTCTTTCCAATGTTCATATCCCGTGAACAAGATGTCGATCTCCTCGTGTTCAATAAACGCGATTAATTCCTTTTGCAATTGATCTTTAAAACCCCGAAAGCAGGTAAACTGCTCTATAGGGATAGTTGATAGCTGTCCAACAGTAGCAATCTCAGCACGGCTGAAAAAGTTAAGCATCCTTTGACTGAAGGGAAAGGTACTTTCTGAAAGGTTCATGCTACGTTTTGATTCTGCATGTGGCATAGCTGAAAATACTTATGGATTCGTATCTGGTATTTATTGGTTCCTGCCAAAAAAAAATAGGCGCAGACCACTACACTTACCGACACTGGGGCACTGGTATACCCGACTTCGAATAAGTGAGCGCCCACGCCGTAGCATGAGCGTCTCTACTTAGTCTCGAAGTCTATAAAAATTACCAGTTTTCAGTGCCGAGACTTAAAGCAAAAACACTTTAAGATTTTCCGATATGTTCCCACAAAGATAGGGACTTTGCAATAATGTACAACCGTGCTGAGGCTTTCCTTAGAATTTTAGGCGGAGCTTTGTCAGTGGCTGAGCCTGGAGCAGATCGGAATTTTTTACTTTAAGTAATTGGCCGCGACCGCCGTTTTTCTCAACAACTTCAATATGCAGCACCTGTCCCTTAGTAAGCGTAAAGACATCCAAAAGGAAAATGTTTCTTTGGCTACCACTACCCTCAACAGGCAGTAAGGGCTTGTAGGTTCGTAACGGACTTAGCTCACGCTCCTGGATTACGGTACGTTTTGCGACCTTTCTATCCACAATTGTGTACCTTACAAAATCGATATTGAACGGTACATGGCTCTCATTCTCGAGTTTGATATGAAAATAATACTTGCTATCATGTACATATAGGCCTGTTAGGCTGCAACGGATACCATAGGCATCCGATTTGACGTTCTTTATATCCCTGCGGTTTTTTTCATACAGTGCCTCCATCAGCAATCCCGTAAGCGATGCTGGGCTTTTTCCAAGTTCTTCAAATGTAACGTTACCCATATTACTACCATAAGCCTTTTTGATACCATAGTCCAGATTGTAACCAAGAGTCTGTGGTGCTACATTATAACAGACATTAAATCCATAGAATTGGCCATCTTCGGTGATTACTGAAAAATTGGTTTCATTATCGAAGTTCTCTACCGCCGCTTTCACACGAAGTACGTTATCCGCATCGGCTGCCTTACCTGCAATGATAAGGTCACTTCCCAAGTCCACATAGCGTATCCCAGAGGGAAAGATAATATGGGAGGTCTTCTCGTAGGTTACCTCTATGGTGTACGCCGCTACCTTTGCCAGCTTAATAATATCATCAGGCCTTTGCTGTGCAGATACCGGATATACCGCTGCCAATAGTATAATGATAAGCATTTGTTTTAAGAATAGTCTCATAAGTATATGTATTTAAATTATTATTTTTTTGAAACAAGAAACAGTTGGTAGCCTGCATTAAGGCTGGCTTTTTGGGGCTTGACTTTTTTGGAGAAGTAGCCTGAAACGCCTTGTATCAATCCGCGGGCGGCATCGGATGTGATCTGTTGCCCTGCATTTCTGTTGATGGTAAAGCTGCCCCCGGCCGTATTACCCATATTGGCAAGGGTACTGTTTACAGCAGTTACCTCTGTTGCATACGGCAGGTTAAGCCCTTTCTGACCGTCAAGGTCGTAGACAGTTAAATTTACGGGGTAAATACTGCCTTCATGTTCTATGGATACTACCTGCAATTGCAGGCGGCTGGTCTGAAATTTTGCATTGGCAGTCAGGAGAAAACCAATCGGCAGGCTTACGCTTCCAAATTCGGCTGCCTGCAACAACCTGAGTTGTACGGTTCCTTCACCTGTGAGTTTTACGCCCTGATGAATGCAGGCACGGATGCTGTTGGCAGGTCGTCTTGATTCTGGTTGTCCATTTGCATGCTCTTCTGTTGTTTGTGTATCTGTGAAACTTTGCTGCGCCATAACAATTTCATCCCCGCGCCTTAGTGATGAAACCACCGAATTGCGCTGTGGAGTTACCATTATATAATCGCCGGTTTTTTCAGCACCGTTTTCTGCTTTTTCACGAGCCGAAGCACTTTCCCCAACCGTACCCGGAAAATATTTCGCCGCCATCTGGTACGACTTCTCAATCAACTGTAACCGATCTGATTCACGATTGTCAGGCCTGGCTTTTTCTTCTAATTCGGCTTTTAGCTTTTCATTTTCCTTTCGGAGTACATCCTGGCTGTTATCCTGTCCATAGAAGGTTCCCAATGAGCGCTGCATATTGCGATAGCTCCCCAAAACAGGATTTGCAGTTTGGACAGGTTTCAAAGGAACGTGTTGCCCTCCATTTGCATTGTTCACAGCGGTGTCAATAGCGGTACTGTCAGATTGCCAATAATCGGAGAGCGTCATTAGCGCCTCACGTTTTTGCTGTTCCTTCTCCCTGAGCATTTCCTGTTCATATGCTTTACCCTTATCCGTAGGCAGTACGTCATCAGAAGCTTGGGGCACGGCATCATTAATACCGAAACTAAGTGCTTCTTTGGTTTCTTTTTCCGAATCCCCTCCAAAAATGAGGTACAGGCAGGCAGCAAATAAGATACCCATAATACCAAATACAAGGGGCTTTTTTAGCCTTTCCCTGTTAAAGCCCTTTTCCTCTGATCCCTTGACAACAGGTTGCTCACTGACAAGGAAATTCACTTTCTCTTTCTTATTTTCTTTCATGGTTTCTATTTTTATGGTCCTCTAAAAGTCGGCCAGCTGCATTTGGTTTTACCTTTGCAACCGGATTATTAATATGTTCTATGGGTAGGCTTTTACATTTATGCCCAAACTCATAGATCACCTGTGCGACTACACCAAGTGTAACCAGGACATAGCCCGCAAAACTGTAAAGCACAATGCGGCGCTTCTGTACAATTGGCAGTGCTTTCCAACAGAGATCCAGGCGATCCAGCCAGGACTGAAAGGAGTGTCGTAAACTTTCCATAACTTCCTTTTAGCGTTGGATTACTTCAATATCCTTGTTCTCCACCACCTTAAACTGCTCAATATTGAAACCCTGCGGGTTGTCATCCGAACGGACGGAATTTACAAGCAGACAGCTTGTAACAAGGCTTCTTCGCGTTACATTGCTCGCCCTGATGATGTATTGTCTTGCATAGGTTCGTGCGGAATAGGGATAAGCCTCAAAATTGCACTGCACGCTGTCCACTTCCGTGCGCTGCTGCACATTGCCCGATATGATACGTCCGTAATAACCTTTTTCCGACAGGTCTTTGTAATAATCAAACGCGCTTTTATCAGCAAGGCTAAAAGCCCTTTTCATGTTACTCTCAATAGCAGCTTTATCCGGTGCCAGGGTGAAAAAAAGTTCATGGAAGCGCCTTACGTGCTCCCTGGCTTCAACCGGCCGGTTTACAGCTGCATCCTGTGATAGTGCCACCATAAGCGATTTGCCCTGGTCCAGTACGTATACTTTTTCCCGCTGTTCCCTGGCGAAACGGTAAGACTCCCAGACGGCATAGCCTGTAAGGGAAAGGCAAACCGCTGCGAAAACTATAGCATACAGGCGGATCTGCCTGAAGCTGTTTTCAATGTTCCTTAGTGTTCTAAATTCCATAATTAAAGTTTTAGGTTTTATTCATTAACCTTCCGCCGATATTTCCCGAGGCCGCTCCTGCCGAGGCACCCGCCACATTACCTGCTTTTTGGGTAGCCTGGTTCACATTCCGTGTATAGTTCCCCGCGCCGCCTGCCTGGATGATCCAGCCCGTCACCGTAGGTATGGTAAAGTAGCCGATGATGCCGATAATCATAAATATGATGTACACGGCATTGGAAGTATCCGGGATAAAAGTAGGGTCGGAAAGCTGTTCTATATCCCGCTCCAGTATGAGTGACTGTATCTTGGCGAGCATCGCACTGAAAAGGTCGGAAACAGGAAGCCACAAGTACACGCTGATGTACCGTGTGAACCATTGGTTAAGGGTTGACTGGAAGCCATCCCAAACCGATATGGCAAAGGCAATAGGCCCAAGAATCGAAAGAACGATCAGGAAAAACGTACGGATGGTATCGATCACAAGTGCCGCTGCCTGGAACAATATTTCTAGAAGTTCCCTAAAAGCATTGCGAATGTCCTGCTTCAACTGGTACATGCCACGCTCGAGATACATCCCCGACATCGTGGCAAGGTCCGAGGGCGACCACCCCAATTCCTCCAACTGGCGGTCGAATTCTTCGTCCGATACCAGGTAAGCTGTTTCAGGGTTGCGCAGCATTGCCTCACGTTCCAGCTGGTCTTTCTGTGCCTGAAGTTCGTTAAGGTCCAGTACCTGTCCCTCTAGTATGCCATGGGTACCTGTGACTATAGGGCTGAGCACGGCATTGACCGTACCCAGTACCATTGTTGGAAAAAACATGATGCACAGTCCAAGGGCGAATGGCCTCAGCAATGGATACACATCAATCGGCTCTGCGCGGCTGAGCGACTGCCAGACTTTCAGGGATACATAAAACAGTGCCCCAAGCCCAGCAAGCCCCTTGGCTACCGCAGCCATCTCTGCCGAGAGCGGCAGCATCTCATAGTAGAGCGCGCGCAGCATCTCGTGCAGGTTGCTGAATTCGATCTGCAACAGCATGCCTTACCAGTATTTTTGGTTAGGTGTCCCGTAGAGTTCCAGAACACGTTGCGTATCGTTTTGTTTTTTTGCCCTGACAAAACTTACCGAAATATTCTTGTTGGTGTAGTAGCGCACCAGGTTATAGTAGTTCCTTACCTTACTGTGCACCCTGTCAATGATGTCCATACGTTCCTTGTCATTCAGCGACAAGGTCGAGGCATTGATAATCTGGCTCAGCTCGTCAAGCAGATCAGTACTTTCATTGAGCAGTTTTGAGTAACCATTGGCGATAGCCGTAAGTTCCTGCGGGCTGAAATTGGGATCGTTGAGCATCCTGCTGAAATTAGTCACATACATTTCCGACATGTCTCCAACCAAAAGTACGGTCTGCTGTACTTTGCGTGCATCCCTGACCAGGTTGTTCACTGCCTTTAAGGCATCGTAGTATTCTTTGCCTTGGTCAAATACCTTTTTGACTTCCTTAAAGCTGTCAAGGGTATTGCTGGCCGTTGCCGATGTTTCAATAATCTGGTTGGCCGTATTGACAATACCCTGTGCAAAATTGCCTGGGTCACTTACAACCCATTGTGCCTGTAGCGGTGTGATCGACAACAACAGTGCCGAAAACACCATAAAAATTACTTTTTTCATACGCTGTGCTTTTAGTTTTCTAGTATTAAGATTCACGTCGCTTAGCAGCGATACGCCGTATGGCGAGCTCTACATTACCACCCAGTTGCGCGGCCAGTTCCATAACCTCCAGCTTCTCACTCTCTTCAGTGGTATAGGCCAGGTATTCTTCGAGGCTTACTTCCGTAGCATATACCGCCGACTGTACACCGCCAAGCCCGATCCATACTTCCTTGTACAGCCTGGAAGCATCATTGTTCATATTGATGGACAGCACCTGCGCTTTTTCCTTGTCCGTAAGCCCGAGCATCGCCTGTATGTCATCGAACTTGTTCATGTACTTGCGCTGGTCCAGCAATATCTTGCAGTCGGAATTGTTGATAATGCTTTCCTTAACAATGGGCGACTGTATAATGTCATCCACTTCCTGGGTTACCACGATCGCCTCACCAAAGAATTTCCTGACGGTCTTGAACAGGTACTTGATGTACTCCGCCATCCCTTCCTTGGCAATGGCTTTCCAGGCTTCTTCTATAAGGATTAGCTTGCGCTGCCCTTTAAGCCTTCGCATCTTATTGATAAATACCTCCATAATAATGATGGTGACGATGGGGAACAGTATTTTGTGATCCTTAATGGCATCAATCTCAAATACAATAAACCTTTTGGACAGCAGGTCAAGCTGTTTATCGGAATTGAGCAGATAGTCATATTCACCGCCCCTGTAATACGGCTCCAGCACATTCAGGAAGTTGGCAAGGTCAAAATCTTTCTCCCTTACTTTTTTAGCCTCAAGCACTCCTTGGTACTCGCTACGAACATAATCGTAAAAACCATTGAAGGATGGGAATAAATCCGCCTGCTTGATGTGCTCGATATAGCCGCTTACGGCATTGGAAAGCGCCACCTCTTCGGAACGTGTGGGCGGCTCGTCATCCCTTTTCCATAAAGTCAGGATCAGCGTTTTGATGCTTTCCCTTTTTTCGATATCGAACACCCCGTCATCGGTATAAAAGGGATTAAAAGCGATTGGGTTGCTCTCGGTGTACGTAAAATAAACACCGTCATCGCCCTTAGTCGTACCGTGGATAAGTTCACACAATCCCTGGTAACTGTTTCCCGTATCCACCAATAGCACATGGGCACCCTGCTCATAATATTGCCGCACCATGTGGTTGGTAAAAAAGGATTTCCCACTGCCCGAAGGTCCAAGTATGAACTTATTTCGGTTAGTAATGATCCCTTTTTTCATGGGCAGGTCAGAGATGTCCAGATGGATCGGGTTTCCCGTCAGGCGGTCGGCCATCTTTAGCCCAAAAGGTGAGGGAGAATCCCTGTAGTTGGTCTCCTGGCTAAAGAAACACAGTGCCGGTTCAATAAACGTATAAAAACTTTCCTCACTTGGGAAATCCCCCGCATTGCCGGGCATGCCTGCCCAATAGAGGGTGGCAACATCACTCGTATTATGCCTTGGCTTACATTCCATCAGTGCCAGTGCGCTGCCCGTATCGTTCTTGACCTGCTTCAGTTCCGCAGGGTCATCCGACCATGCCATCACATTAAAGTGGGCTCGGATGCTGGAGAGCCCAAAGCTGTGCGCCTCATTCAGGTAGCGTTCAATCCATTCCTTATTAATCTGGTTGCTGCGGCTGTAGCGTGCCAGCGAATGCATATTACGTGCAGATTTCTCAAACTTCTGCAGGTTGTCTTCGCTGTTGTCCAGGAAAAGGTACTGGTTGTAGATATGGTTACAGCTGAGCAGCAGACCCACAGGGGCAGCAAATGATAGCCTGCAATCGCTGCGATCCGTAGACAGCTTTTCAAAACGGGTATCTGCCGTCACCGTAGCTGGCAGGTCGTCCGTATCGGAAAGTGTGTGCAGGCACAGCCTTTTGTTTCCGATACGGACTTCTTCGGCATTAAGGGCTATATCCTGCATTGGCTCATCCTCTCTGATGGAAAGGCTAAGGTAATGTTCGAGCAGACCCGGTCTTTCGTCGGTGCCTACAATATCTTCTTCGCTCATCCTTGATATAGTTACAAGCCCTGAATCGTTAACGATGCGCTCGAACTGAGCTACCGCTTCCATAAAATGGTGTACCGTCTCTTTGTCGCGGGCCTCCTTCGGCACAAGCCTGCCACGGCAAAGCGATGAGAAGTTGCTCTGCATCCGCATCCGCTCCTTAGTGGTCTTGGTCAGGAACAGGTAGCAGTAGTGGTTCAGGAACGGACGTTCATTAAAGTGCTGTTTATAGGACTTACCTAAAAAACTCAAGCCGTCTTCCTGTAGGTCAGGCGTATAGTTTTCCTTGATGTACCAGTCCTGCTTATGGACTACCGTATAGTCGGGCAGTGTTTTTATAGCCTTATGCCAGGCGGCATGCAACGCTTCATAATCAGCACTGCCTACTGTGAAGAGCTCCGGCAGGCGGACCGTAAAACAAGCCGTGATATCGGCATCCTTGCTCAGTATACAATTATCCTCCACAGCCAGCAGTGGGAACTTTTTCTCTAAGGTTGTGGCTTTTGCTGTATTAATCATAACGTCTCTTTTTTCAGGTTGGACCTTACATACCGGCTTATCCTCTTACGGCACATAATATACTTGGGGTGGCGTTTTCGGGCAGCAATCTTCATCAGGCCATGTTCCCCGTATTTTTTGTTTAAGGAGAAGGTCTGCCAGATGATCAGTGATGCACCGCCTGAGCCAAGACCGATACATACATAGGAATTGGCATTCGCTATATAGAGTATCATCACAAAAACAAGTACACCTAACAGCCCGCCGGCGAAGATGAACAGGTATTGCGCCTTCAGCCCCTTGAATTCTACTGTCCTTCCGATGCCTTTGTTTATGTTATAACTGTTCATAACATCAGGGATTAAAGGAAGAAAGAGCGTAAGATGGTCGCTGCTACGATCAGGAAAATACAGGCACCGAACCAGCTCGCCGCCGTCTTACTCGTGTCTGGATCGCCGCTGCTGAATTTGTTGTATACCTTTACCCCGCCGATAAGGCCGACCACTGCACCGATGGCATAAATGAGTTGTGTTGCGGGGTCGAAATAGGATGTCACCATCTGGGTAGCTTCCGTGATACCTGCTGAACCATCTCCCTGAGCGAAAGCTCCCGATACTGCAAGCAGCAACGCAGCCGCAAACAGTAAACTTCTGTTTTGTCTTTTCATAACATTTACCGATTTAATAGTTATAAATTTCCTGCGCTGAGCAGGATTACAGGTAAATTTCGGTGTAGAAACTTTGTTAGATAAAGAATGGCGCTCAAGAGGCATTTTTGGCACTCATTTGCCAATACAAAACTGAAAACCTGAATTTTAAGATTTTATGCTTTCAAGAATGTAGCTCACTTAATACGATTATTACTATAGGATTTTCTTTTATTTTTTGACTCAGGTTAATTTTCTTAATGTGTTTTTTTGTAGGTTTATGTCTGGCTAATCTTTTACTCTGGTACTATTTAATCTAGTATTTAATGCATGCCATAATTTAAAACCAGTAACATGAACAAACGTGAAATTTATATTGAGACCAATAAGTTTGATGATACGTTTTCAGGCAGTTTCATTTATAACAATACAGACAATGAGTTCTTTAAAAAGGTGGAAATAGACCTTGATGAACTTTGTGCCAAATACCTGTTGGAGGAATTTGATGACCGCAGTCCTGTAGGTACCTATAAGCAATTTCCAGCACTGAATTATCTGCTGACTAATATTGTAGAGTTCAAATTCAAGGGCGGGCATCCCGGAACAAACAAGGATGCACGAAGGGAAAATTCAAGGGTTTTAGGCCAAACCATCTGTAGGTATTTCGTAGAGAAAACTTTTGGCAACACTTTTATGGCGAATGTTGGGACATTACTGGGAAGAAAATTACCAGACGAGTTTTCCAATATAACTATCAAGAGAAAGGAAGATGGCGATACACCTGATTTCCTGTTTATGGACAACCAAAATAAACCATGCCTTGCAGAGGCCAAAGGAAGGAGAATTGCCGTGCCGTTTGGCGATGAAAAATTTGAAGGGTGGAGAAAGCAGTTTGAAAGGGTCGAGGTAGAAATTAACGGAAAGGCAACTGAGGTTAAGGGTTATATCACCGAATTGGCCATTGCCAATGAGGATAATAAAATGGTTAACTCAATCTTGTATATTGAAGACCCCACCCTTGAAGGTGGCCAGTACAGGCAGGGAAACCTGGAAAAACTAATTAAATTTGCCCATTACGAGCGGCTGCTATCAAACACTTTTCTGAATTTTGTTGGGAACTCGCTGCTATCAGAAGACAAACTTTCAAAAAGTAAAACTTATTGGGTAGATATTTACAGGATTTCTGGCATTAATTCTATCGAGGATGAGGAAATTGTATCATTGAGCACATTTGATGAATTCCGCTTTCCATACCCATCAAATTATAAATTTGTTGGTATTACATTACGAACCTTAAAATCACTTTTATATATTGCCAAGGGAGAAAGGTCAGAATCGGTTACTGAAGTAAATTATGAGAACTTCAATTCCGTTTTCTTTAGGTTCCCTGACGGTTTTGTTGTCTGCAATGCTAATTTGTTGGAGTATGTAGAACGTCGAAGAATTTAATTGGATAAACTGTTGCTGTACACTGTTGTTTCCATCCGCATGGCAAATTTGAACGAAAAGGTTTTGAGAAGATTTTATCATAAGTAGTATCAGGACCAGCAGCATAATTAATATGAGAGCATGAAAGAAAAAGAACTACTTTATTATTTTCCTTACGCAATTGACAAGCAAAATAATTTTAGGCATTTTGCTGACGATAGCGATGCTTTCTTAAGGCAATTCATTCCGAAATACGACGGAAGCAACAGGGCTGAATTCATATCAAAATACACAAACCTTACACCAAAGGAGATACTCGAAATTGATTACAGATACGGTGATTATTCCCGTTGGTCAGAATGGAACAGGAACGGAAGGCATATCTTTGCGTTCAGCAAAGAACTGCTATCTATGCTGGAAAAGACGGATGCAGGCAATACTACTGCCGATACCTTCCATCCTCCATATGATATCTTCTACCTTTCACTAAGGCCATTGGATTTGAAAATATCAAAAGACGACAGCGAGATTATTGAGGGCGTTTACGTCGATCACCAGATATACGATGCGAGTGGTACGACATATGATGGGTACTGTGAACTGACACTTGATTTTACAGGTAATTTTAAATCTGTTTACGAAAGGTTTGCTGAAAAAGTGTCGAGCCAGTTGCCATACACCATTGATGGGCAAGTAAAGTACAATATATCTCCTCTTGGTGATTTTTGGAGGTTTTGGCTTATGTTTGATCCAAAAGAAGGGATAACTAATGTCCGCGATACCGTAGATGTATTCTTAAAAGACCTGCAACGAGAGATTTTTCCACTTAAAGATTCTGGGCGTGATGTTACTGATATAGAACTCGATTTCTACAACTCCGCAGCAGGACTGTTGGAAGAAACGATCAACTTAGTAATTAACTGTATTTTATATTTGTCCCAGCCTTCTCACAAAGTAGACCTCACCAAAGAGTATCCGGCCGGGCTGCCTGCCAATTTTGACAGGAAATTGTCATTTGCGAAAAGTACTAAGGAGAAAGAAAATGTGTGCAAAAGAATCGAATCTTCAGGCTTTACCAAAATTTCTTTTGTAGGGCAGTCATTTCGTAAGACAAACAGTAAACTTTTTGGACATGGTGCTCTCGAAGCGCATTGGAGGAGGGGGCATTGGAGAAAGCAAAAATTTGGTAAAGATTTAAGCCAAAATAAAAACATATGGATTCTGCCAACAATTGTTAACCATGTAAAAGGTGAACCTAAAAGAGGCCAGGTCTACGATGTTAACAAAGAGGTTGCACAACCCATAAATGGACATATTGCAAATTAGGTAATATATAATACGCATTAAAGAAAGTTCTCTATATCAAAATTACCTTCATCACTATTCCGCCTCTTGGTTGGGCCTTTACCATCCATAGGGTCGAAACCATTGTCCAATAGCATCGCTATCCTTTTAGAGAAATCGTTGATCCTGCTTTCGAGCAATCCGACCAGTTCGGTTCCGTCAATTTTTGATGCAATGGCAGAGACAGTCGCCTTTTCCGAATCTTTGATTGTTTGTTGTGTCAAAAGTTTTTCTACCGTGGCAAGTTCATCAAACGTGACCCCCGTTGCAAAACCATCATCTGAAATTATACCTGGGGCGCCCCAACTTTCTTCCTCTACCTCAAGGTTTATATCGTTATTCTCAGTTATAGCAGGGTTATCTATTTCCTTTTTTTTATCGGGATTTTCCCTATCCGCAGCAAGCGAAGGAGTAGTTTTGGTGTCGGTTTCCGCAACGTCCTTCATTGCTATCTTTCTAGTACTAAAGTCTTTTGTCTCTCTGGGCTGTCCCATAATATCCGGCAAATCCGGGTTCACTTTAATCTGCTCGTCTTGCTGATTGACACTTCCGCCTATCCTTAATTTATCTTTTAACATCAAGCCGATGATGATAAAAAGGCATATAATGATTACTATTTCCATGGCAAGTTGTTTTAAATTGATGTTTTATAGGATTGTTCATATTCCTTTTTAATGGCGTCGTCAAATATCCTGAAATGATGCTCAACGATATTTGTAAGGTACGCTGATAAGGGTATTGCATCATTTCCAATCACTTGGACAATACGCTTTAAACGCGCATGCTGCTCCGAGTGTAGATAGATACATTTAATAGGCTGCCTTATTACTGTCATCGCATCTAGAAAATCGGACTTATAGGTAACGATAGCTCCAGGAGGTCTTACCTCAGGAACTTTGCCTGCTCTCATGGCTTTTTCGCCTTTAATTTTATTTTTCATTATAAAATGGGTTTAAAATGTTCATTAAAGTAATTTGTAATATCATCCCCAAACTCGCTAAAATGATGCTCCAGTATATTGTCGATATACGAATACAATGTGGTTTTATCTTCCCTGGTCAACTGAACAATCCGCAGTAGTCTTTCGTGAAACTCCGGTCGTATGTACACCACTTTTCCATTGCGGCCTGATGGGAAACGATTAACCAGAAAAATATCTTCATACCCTGTTTTCTTTGCAGGTTGTTGCCTTGTTGTATTCCTTTTTTTACTTTCTCCGGAAACCTCAGGCGCTTTGGAGCGGTCTGTCTGTTCACCGCTGATAATGTTCATCAAATAATCTTCATCAACATTGGGCTTTTCAAATTCATTGTTTTTCTTTCCGGTAGCCATAGTGGTTCAATTTTAAAGTTTTATAATTTTTAAAAGCTCCTCTACAAACATGTCCAGCCTGGTGGTCTTCATAAGGGGAATATCTGCCGGCAGTAAACTTGACCGGAAGATAGCATTGCCGGCATCATCACTTTCTTTACGGAACCGCTTGCTGTCCATTATCCTGGTTTCCATTACTGATATGCCAAGCTCTTCAATGACATTTTGATAGGATTCATACAAGCCAGTCTTCTCCCTACCATCGACCTGATTCCAAAATAGCCATATTGATTGTATTGGAGTACCAGCTGCTCTGGGAAGGCTCATAAAAGCTTTGGAAAATCCAAGTGTGCTTTCTACAACCAGTCGATCAGCAGTAATAGGTGAAAAAATGAAATCCATCTCGGTCAGGGTAGTCAATACTCCTTTTGTATTTACTGTACCTGGAAGGTCGAAAAAAATAACGTCTGGTGATACGGCCAGCCCTTTGACATATTCCGATGCTTCCTCTAACGCATTTTCTGCCTTGCAGCTGATAATTGTATAGGCTTTCTTATTTATCGACTGAAATTGTTTCATCGCCGCCCTTTTGTGGTAAAAGTTCTGCATAATAGATGCCTTGTCCCTTTCCCTCATCTGCGAAAGGCTGTGCTGTGGGAAATCACAGTCCATAACCAATACATCAAACCCCAGGCGGTAATGGAATATACTAGCCAAAAGTGTTGTCATTGTAGATTTCCCCACACCTCCCTTTTGGGTGGAGAAACTGATCTTTAAAGTTCTTTTTCCTGTTTCCATTTTTATAGTATTTAAAAGTGTTTTACTTGTAAATCGCCCACCAGTATCGATCTGCAAAAGGCAACTTGTGCATATTGCCAATGGCCTGTCTTCCCGCAAAGTTTATTGTATTAAGGGTAATCTGTCAGTCCATTGATCCTTTCTGCCTGTAAAGCGTATTACCATAAAATTGTATTGCCGCTTTTATATTTTTAGGCTTTACTTTTTTTAAAACTTTATGTTTTTATTACCGGCCCACAAAATAGTAATCCTCATTACCTGTGAATAGTGTGCCCATATAGGTAACACTGTAACCCTTTGGTAAAGAAAGCGCTTACATAGCTTTCTTAAATCGATCTGGCTTATGTTGGCACTCCAACGTCCTTTTTGGCAGGGTTAATCAGTGTAGGGCTTAAAAAAAATGGAGTTTACTTTGCAGCAGGTGGATGATCACAAGAATCTTACGGGAATCCTGATGCTGTCGAAACCTATGGCTGCGGCTTCAAGGCCGCTTAACGCACCTTACCATAATCCGTCCCGAAGGGCGGATTCTCCTTTCGCAGGAAAGGAGCAAGTTATGTTTTGAGGCACCCGAAACCTTATCGGTGCCTCAAAACAACTTGCCCTTGCAGGGGGCTGGAAACACCCTCCGGAGTCGGTCGTTTTTTAATTTTAAAATGGATATATGATGGATGAGAAGGATAATATCAAACCTAACAAAGGCGGGCGCAAGCCGAAGCTTAACCCCAGCACACACCGCCATGTCTTTCGGCTGAACGACGAAGAAAATGCCAGGCTACTGTCACTTTTTGAAAGTTCCGGTATGCACAATAAAGCGAAATTTATCATTTCAATGCTTCTGGAACGGGAGATCAAAACGATAAAAATTGACATGCAGGCAGTGGAATACCATACCCAACTGACCAAATTTTTCAGCCTATTCCGTTCGGTTGGTATAAATTATAACCAGGTAGTGAAGATCCTGTACCGCAATTTTTCAGAAAAAAAAGCAGCTGCTTACCTGTATAGGCTGGAAAAACAGACTATAGAAATGGCTGTTTTGTGTAGAAATATTATCGAGCTAACACAGGTTTTCGAATCAAAATACCTGTTTAACGAACAGGAAAAATGATTGCTAAAATAGGTAAAGGGATAAATATTTTTGGCGCTGTTTCCTATAACCAGCTTAAAGTGGATAAGGAAATCGGCAAGGTATTGCTTGCCCATAAGATACCTGAACCCGTTGATGGTAACTTTACCGTAGGTCAAATCTGCCGTTCGTTCCAGCCGTACCTATTTGCTAATAATAAAACCGAAAAACCAGTTCGCCATATCTCCCTCAATCCTGATCCTTCCGATAAGGTCAGTGATGACCGCTTTATACAAATGGCCGAGCAGTACATGAAGGAAATGGGCTACGCTGGCCAGCCGTATGTCGTGTATAAACATACTGACATCGAACGTACCCATATCCATATCGTAACTACATGTGTACAACTGGACGGGAGTAAAATTCCCGATAGTTATGACCACCACCGTTCCATGGCAGCCTGCCGAAACCTGGAGAAGGCTTTCGGTCTCAAACCGGCAAATGAAAAAATACCACAGAAAGAAAAACCTCTTTTCAAGCCTGTCGACCATCTGAAAGGCGATGTTAAAAGTCAAATGGCAGCAGTCATACGGTACCTGCCTCAATACTACCATTTTACAAATCTGGGTACATACAATGCGTTACTCTCGCTGTTCAACATCACTTCCGAACAGATAAGCGGTGAGGCTAATGGAATAACCAAAAGAGGATTAGTATACTTCACCATGGATGCTAAAGGCGAAAAGGCAGATAAACCTTTTAAGTCTTCTTTGTTTGGTAAACATGCGGGGTTGGACCATCTTGAAAAACAATTTGAAAAATCAAAAATATTGATGGTGAATTATCCTTCAAAACCGATTCTTAAAAATAGTATTGAAGCAGCCCTTTACATGGGCAAAGGTGAAAGTGATTTTAAAAAGGGATTACTCGATCAGGGAATTAATGTGGTAGTGCGCCGTAATAGTGAAGGAAGGGTGTACGGGATCACATTTATTGACCATCAATCCCGGTCAGTATGGAACGGTTCGCAGCTGGGAAAGAATCTTAGTGCAGGTATTTTCAATGAGTGGTGGAATAACGCCAAAAAGCCGGAAATTCCTCTACAAAAAGCCGGTGACGTAAAATCAGCCAACACTAATACGGTAATTGAAAAGGACAAACTATCCGTAGACGAAAAAATAAGTTCAAACCTCTCGCATGCTGCTAACGCTATCTCGGATATTTTTGGAGGTTTGCTGCCGCAAGCACATGGCGAAGATTATGAAGAGGAAGCATTTGCGCGGCAAATAAAAAGGAAGTCAAGAAGATCTGGTAGATAGCAAGATTATCTCATGAAACGGGGAAGCCTTTCGGTTGTTTAGATGCAATGTATATATAGCATCATAGGCAGCAGTAAAATCTGCGGCTTTAAATTCTATTGTGGGATCAGTTGAAAGACTGCCTGAACTCCAATGGTGACAGTTTAGTTTTTGTTTTAAACAGTTTGCTGAACGACTGCGAATGTTCGAACCCTAATTCATAGGCTATTTCACCTATGGACAGATTGGTTGCAGATAGTTTTTCTTTTGCTTTTTCTATCAGTTTCAGATGAATGTATTGCTGTGCATTAAGGCCGATCACAGAGCGCAGCAAATCACTTAAGTATCCTGTCGATAAGTTCAGTTGCTCCGAAAGAAATTGTACGGTAGGCAATCCCTTTTCTAATGTTTGCCCATTGTGAAAGTAAGCATCTAAAATGGATTCGGTTTTTTGCAGTATATCACTGTTTACCGCTTTACGCGTAATGAACTGGCGCTTGTAGAAACGGTTCACATAGTTTAGGAGCAAATCAATCTGGGAAACGATTACTTCCTGGCTGAACTCATCCACACGGGCGTTAATTTCCTTTTCCATGATTTGGTATACCGATAGAATAATTTCCCGTTCCTGGCTGGATAAGTGCAAGGCTTCGTTCATCGCGTAGGAGAAGTAACCATATTGCTTTATTTTCTTTGCCAAAGGATAGCCCAATAGAAAATCAGGATGGATCAGCAGCAAGTAAGCGTAGGTTTTACTATTATAGTCTGTACTGCCCACTAACTGGTTAGGAGCAATAAAAAGCATGCTACCATCATCAAAATCATAGTAGGCCTGTCCGTATTTCAGCCTTCCGCTGTTCTTGGTAATAAACGTTATCTTATAGAAGTCCACGATATCATAAATAGGTGCCATATCCGTATTAAAGGGATTGCCTTCATGGAAATGAACCAGGCTGACCAGCGGATGTTGGGGTTTAGGCAAACCAAATGCCTCATGGCTTTCAGAAATAGTTTTAAACCGTACCAGATTTTTCTTTTTCATACCTCAAATTTAGATAAAACCCACAACAAATTATGCTGCTGTGGGTTTCAGTCTTTTTATTGTTTACCAAGCAAGGATATTGTCTTCTCCTGCAAAATCAGCCGGACCTGTAAAACTTCCATTGGGCAGGTCTTCAGCCAATGCCACACGGATCGGCTCTAAAGAGCCATATTCAACGGTATCGGTTCCCTGGAAATTATTAAGCGCTGTTGCAGTAAATCCTGGGCTTACCAGATGCACTTTTATCCCGGTGTTTTCAAGTTCTATAGCTAAAGACAGAAAAATACCATTGAGTGCCGTTTTTGAGGCGCCATACACAGCGTCAAATGCCGAGCGGTAAGGATTTTGAGGATTCGCGTTAATGGTCAGCGAACCCAATGCACTCGATACCGTCACAATACGGGATGATGTTGATTGTTTTAACAACGGCAGGAACGCCTGCGTTATCGCCAGTGTACTGAAAACATTGGTATTCCATACGGTTTGGAGCTCAGTGATGGATGCGACACTCGGTTTTTGGGCTCCTAGGATTTCTTCCATGGTCCTTCCTTGTTTTCCGGCATGGGAAATGGCAGCATTGTTGACCAACAGTGTAAGGTATCCGAATTCATCCTGAACTTTCGCAACCGCAGCCTTGACATCATCATCATCGGTGATGTCCAACTGAATCGCTTTGGCATTATTTCCAATTTCAAAGGCGGCTGCCTCTCCTTTTTGTGGGTCCCTTGAACCTACATAAACAATATAATTATTGTCAGCAAGGGCCTTGGCAATTTGGAATCCCACTCCCGTATTAGCTCCAGTAACAAGGGCTACTTTCGTTTTATTTGTCTGCATGTTTTTATCTTTTAATGATATAAGGCAAAATTCAGCCTTACCGATATGTCTGTTGTAGCCAAATCGGGAATTCATGTAGCCTAAACGGAGATAGCATTCCGTCAAAATGGCTTGCATTCTCCATGTGCTCAAATAAATCCTTTAAACGACAAGCACTACCATAGTACTACCACAAACTTGCAAAACAACTAAGTTCAGGTCATAACTTTTAAAAAAATATATTATGCAGGGTGAAGACGATTTAAGGGGACTGGCCAAAATTATGGCGTTTATGCGTGCAGTCAGTATACTGCTGGTACTGATGCACTTTTACTGGTTTTGCCATGGCTTTTTTGTTGAGAGGGGTTGGACATTACAATTAGTCAACAAGATACTGTCAGGCTTTCAGGAGAAAGCAGGGTTGTTTTCAGAGGTACTGTACGCCAAACTCTTCGCAATGGTACTATTGGCACTAAGTTGCCTGGGCACAAAGGGCGTAAAAAATGAAAAGGTTACCTGGCAAAAGATCAATACCACGCTTTCTGCGGGATTTATTCTATTTTTCCTAAATACGCCTTTACTACGGACGTTAGGCAGCGTCGGTACACTTCTTTATATGTTCACTACCGGAATTGGGTTCATAGCCCTAATGGTAGCGGGTGTCTGGATTTCCCGTTTGTTGCGCAACAACCTGATGGACGATGTCTTTAATACAGAGAATGAAAGCTTCCAGCAAGAAACGGAGCTTATGGAAAATGAATACTCGGTGAACCTGCCCACAAAATTCTACTACAAAGGCAAATGGAACAGTGGCTGGATCAATATAGTGAACCCCTTTAGGGCAACTATCGTACTGGGTACACCGGGCTCCGGCAAATCGTTTGCTGTCGTTAACAATTACATACGGCAACACATTGAAAAAGGGTTCTCCATGTACATTTACGATTTCAAGTTCGACGACCTTTCAACCATCGCATACAATCACCTGCTGGCACATACCGGTAAGTATAAAGTAAAACCCAAGTTCTACGTAATAAATTTTGATGACCCCCGAAGGAGCCACCGTTGCAACCCAATCAATCCGGAATTCATGAGTGATATCTCCGATGCCTATGAATCGGCCTATACCATAATGCTGAACCTGAACCGTAGCTGGATACAGAAGCAGGGGGATTTTTTCGTAGAATCTCCTATAATATTGCTTGCAGCCATTATCTGGTTCCTGAAGATGTTTGATAATGGACGTTACTGCACCTTCCCACACGCTATAGAGCTGCTCAACAAGAAATATTCTGATGTTTTTACCATCCTTACCTCGTATCCCGATTTGGAAAATTACCTTTCGCCGTTTATGGATGCGTGGCAGGGCGGCGCGCAGGACCAGCTGCAGGGGCAGATTGCATCCGCTAAAATACCATTGTCACGGATGATTTCACCACAGCTGTATTGGGTAATGACCGGGGATGATTTTTCGTTGGATATTAACAATCCCAGCGAACCAAAAATACTTTGTGTAGGTAATAACCCGGACAGGCAGAATATTTACTCAGCGGCACTTGGACTGTACAATTCCCGGATTGTCAAACTGATCAACAAAAAGGGGCAACTCAAAAGTTCGGTTATTATTGACGAGTTGCCTACTATATATTTCCGGGGGTTGGACAACCTTATTGCGACCGCAAGAAGCAATAAGGTGGCAGTGTGCCTGGGCTTTCAGGATTATTCACAGCTGACCCGTGATTATGGAGATAAGGAAAGCAAAGTAATTCAGAACACTGTGGGTAATATTTTTAGCGGGCAGGTCGTCGGGGAAACCGCCAAAAGCCTTTCAGAGCGTTTTGGCAAGGTGCTACAGAAACGCCAGAGCATGACCATAAACAGAAGCGATAAATCCACGTCAATCTCGACACAACTGGACAGCTTAATCCCAGCCTCCAAAATTTCAACCCTTACGCAAGGTATGTTCGTTGGCGCAGTATCTGATAATTTTGATGAGCGTATTGAACAGAAAATATTCCACGCGGAAATTGTAGTCGATACGGAAAAAGTAGCGGCCGAGGAAAAAAACTATCAAAAGATTCCAAATATAAGGCACTTTAAAGATAATGACGGTAGGGACACCATGAAGCGTGAAATTGAAGACAACTACCGCCAGATAAAATTGGATATCGTAAATATCATTGATGTGGAACTCAAACGGATAAAAAATGACCCGGACCTGTCTCATTTAGTAGCTCCACAAAAAGGTAAATAATATAATGTAGTGGAATTAATGGCAATGTACCGCCATGCAACCTGAAATTTGTCAGGGATTAAATAAGTTGGCTTAATAAAGCCAATTGGGCGAAATTGGTTGATTAAGGCCATTTGTTCATTAACTTAAAAAATGCCTGTTTTTGCTGCTTTAAAATACATCCTAATCATGACAGAACTTATCCAGAAAATCGCTGCCGAATTCGAAGCATTTAAAGCAGACGCAGAACTACAGGTTGAAAAAAGCAATAAAGCTGCTGGTACAAGGGCTCGTAAATCTTCCCTTGAGCTTGAGAAGCTTTTAAAAGAATTCCGTAAGGTGTCGGTTGAAGAATCGAAGAAATAATAAAAAGGCTTGCTAAAATTGTTTAGCAAGCCTTTCTTCTTTAATGGATATATTGGTTATTTTTCAAATGCGAATTGCACTTCTGCGGCAGCAGTTAATACCAGTTTCGCAGAAAATCCTTTACCGGACTTGCTCTTCATTCCCTTTAATAAGCTTGTCTTGCCATCATTTATCAGATTACTTATTTCATCAACCGGTAACAATATACCACATACCTGCCTGAACTGTTTCCAGCTGCATTTTTCATCCGGGCATTTGATCACTTTCTCACTAATCCTCAAATGCCGGACCTTACACTTGGGACAAAGCAGTTCAGGTACAGCTTCAATGGCTATCTTAACCTGTAAGAGCTCCAACGTAATCTCACGGGTATAAGCCTCGATTTTTTGCTGAAAATCCTTTTCGTTTGTCTTGCCGTTCTCAATATCCGACAATACCTTTTCCCATTCGATGGTTAGTCCTACAGACGAAATTCCCATATCTTTTACCAGTTCGTAAACCGATTCGCCTTTTGCAGTAGGCAGCAGGGATCTGCCTTTCCTCTCGATGTATTGTCGGCTAAGAAGGGTTTCAATAATTGCAGCGCGAGTGGCAGGTGTGCCTAAGCCGACAGTTCCTAAAGCTTGCTTTACATTTTTCTGTAGCCCATTGCTTTCAGGATGCTCCATCTTGGAAAGTAATGTTGCCTCAGTAAACAGCTCCGGGCCTTTGCGCTGCTTCTCAACAATCTCGCAGCCAGCCAAATTTAGCTGGTCTCCCACACTTAATTCAGGCAAATCTGTCTCCAATAGCTCATGGTCATCGTATTCATTTTGGATACTGCGCCAACCCGGTTCAAGCATATGTAACGATTTAGTATGGAATTCATAATGCAGCACCTGAATTGTAGAGCTTATTTTTTCCCTGGAGCAGGTATCGGAAACGGCTTCCAGTAGCCGTAGTGCTATCATCTTATACAGCACATTTTCATTTGTAGAAAGTGCTGAAGGCATTTTACCAGTTACCAAAAGGCCGTGATGATCAGTTACCTTACTTTCGTTGACGATGTGTTTGTTAAGTTTCCCGAATCTGATCTTCGAAACCTTCTCGCCAATTTCCTGATGATCCGAAAGCCCTTTGATAAGGTTCGGCAGTTCCGTCCACAGATCTTCGGTTATATATTTGCTGCCCGTGCGGGGATAGGTTATGAACTGTTTTTCATATAATCCCTGAGCTATCTCCAGTGTCTCGGAAGCACTAAATCCATACTTTTTGTTAGCAGCTTTCTGAAGGGCTGTCAGGTCGTAGAGTAACGGTGCCGTTTCCTGTATTATTTCTGTACTTACATCGGTAATTGTCGGTTTGCCTTTTCGCTGTATGGATTTCATAGCTTCTTCCGCCTGTACTTTACTTTCAAATTCCAGGTCGGAATAACTTTTAAAATCAGTAAATGACTTGGTGTGCGTAAGCTGTAGCTGCCAGAATTTCTCCGCTTTGAAATCACGATGGGCAATATACTGCCTGCAGATAAGTGCCAATGTTGGCGTCTGTATCTCGGTCGCGCGTAGCGGCAATGACTACACCGCGCAGGTTACCTTCGCGCTCTTGGATACGTACGAACTTCTTCTGCTGGGCTTGCTTGATCACGAGCAGGCGTTTGCTCCACTCGATTACAGTGCCGTCTTCCTTCTCGTACGGTGTCAGGTCGATGACTGTCAGGTAGGCGGCGAAGTAGCTCGGCTTGCTGTCGGCCTTGCAGACCGGGCAATTCGCGTGCTCGTTGATGCAAGGGGTGTACAGGTCGAAGCGGCCGGTCGCCGGGTTCTTCGGCCTCGACATCCTGGCGC
>QFQM01000046.1 GCA_003243255.1 Flavobacterium psychrophilum
AGTCCATATGGACTACAAATTGTTCATGTCTTATCCGATGGGGATATATTAATTGGTGGCGATTTTACAAATTATGGCGTTACAGGAAAAAAACGTTTAATAAAAGTAACTCCACAAGGAACTCTTATCGGTAGCTTTACAACAAATCTCCCAGACAATTTTCTTTTTAAAACAATAGCTGAATCAGGAAACAACATTTTGATAGGTGTCCAACCTCTGGAGGTTACAGGAAAACAGTTATACTGCATAGATAAAACAACTGGTTTAATCAACACAACATTCATGAATAATTTAGGAGCAACCAATGTTACAGGAGTTAGTGAAGATATACAAATTGGTGTATTTGCTATAAAAACTTTATCAAATGGAGAAATTGTAATTGGAGGTTCATTTTCTTCTGTTAATGGGATTGCAAAAAACAGAATCGCAAAATTAACCAGTTCAGGAACATTATCCCCAAAATTAGCCTTTAATAATATAAGTGGACTAACGAATACAATTTTTTCAATAGAAACACAATTAATTAATAATGTCGAAAAAATTTTAATTGGAGGAAGTTTTTTCCATAGTTCAACAGGAAGAACTGGCATTTTACGCCTCAGCAATAATCTAGTTTTAGATACTAGTTTTACGGACCCTAACCTAACCCCAGATAAAACCGTTTATTCTCTAAAAGTACAAGAGAACAATAAAATAGTAATTGGTGGTACTTTTACAAGTTCAGGATTAACCTCACGTAACGCAATAGCACGTCTACATCGTGATGGAAATTTAGACTTATGTTTTAACCCAGGCAGTGGAGCCAATAGCCCAATAATCTACAAAGTTGTAATAGATAACGAAGAGAATATCTTGCTTTGGGGAAGATATAATTCTTACAACGGGGTTACTAAAAAAAATGTGGCTAAAGTATTTGGTAATTGGACAGCAGGTAATCTAATTGCTAATAACGATACAGGAAGTATTACAACAGTAGGTGGTACTGCTATTAATACGGTATTAAATAATGATACTTTTAATGGAGCTACTGCTACTTCAACAACTGTTACACCGTCAATTACTGACATAAACCCACTTCCTGCCGGAGGTGGCTTTACAATGGATGCTAATGGAAAAATCACTGTTAATAATGCAACTCCTGCTGGAAATTATGTAATCACATACCAAATACAAGATAACAGCAACAATTGTAATATTACTGCAGCGACTGCAACTATAACTGTAACATCATTAGTTCTGGATGCAGTTAATGATGCCTATGGAACTAATCAAATAGCATCATGTAATGGTGCAACTTTTAGCTCAAATATATTAGCTAACGATAAGATTAATGGCTTTAATCTTTATCCTTCAAGCGTTGCAAGAGTAAATCTAACCTATTCGGTATCGCCTGCCCAATCAGGGATTACCGTAAACACTACAAATGGAAGCTCATCAAAAGGTACTATATCTGTTAGTCCAGGAGTTCCCGCTGGAATTTATGTTATAACCTATAGAATTACAGATGTAAACTTCCCTCAAAACTACGATGAAGCCACAGTAACTCTTTCTTTATGGGCAACTGCTGACGCTGTTAATGATGCTATAACTGTAAATTCGGGAGTAACAACAACAAATGCAATCAATGTAATAAGTAACGACACATATGATTGCCATCCGGCGGCATCAGCACCCGGAGTAACAATCTCATTAGTCAGTGCTCCCATAACTGGAATTTATCTTGATACAGCAACAGGAAACATCAGTGTAGACTCAACAGTTGCTCCTGGAGTTTATACATTAACATATCAGATTTGCGATAAAGTATTTACTCCTGCTTACTCTTGCGACACCGCAACAGTTACAATTACTGTAGCAGGTCCTGTTACTATTGATGCTGTGAATGATAATTTGACTGTAACTTTAGGCTCTGCGGCAACGATAAATATTTTTACAAACGACATCTATTCAGGCGGGATTACTCCAACATTATTAAGCAGTCCTGGTGGAGGAATTTCTGTCACTATAAGTACAGGCCTTGTTACGGTACCGTCATCCACTCCTGCTGGTACATATTCTTTTACTTACCAGATATGCCAACAAGGATTTCCTTCGAATTGTGATACCGCAGTTGTAACTATAACGGTTGGTGCAGGATTAAGAACAAAAAGTAATCACGATGATGCTGTAATTAAGGAAAACTCTGTTAGTATCTACCCTAACCCTTCAGAAGGTATATTTAATATCGACTTCAAAGGCTATGAAGAGCAGAAGTTTGACATTACTATTCATAATGCACTAGGACAGCTGATTTATCAGGGAGTAATAACTCCTGAAAACACAAACCAGATTGATCTTATACGTTTTGAAAGCGGTAGTTATTTCATCACGCTACTAAACGCTAAAGAAACTATAAATAAAGTTGTTATCAAGAAATAAGGTTTAATTTTAGAATTGAGAATCCCGCAATTGCGGGATTTTTTTATTCTTTATATTTGAATCATGATTATAGATTTCAAGGAACAGCAAATTGGCAATTATACAATACCTGCATTTACTTTATCTGCCGGAGAAATTGTAGTGATCAAACTCCCAAATAATTCCGATTTTTACTATACCACAAAAGCTTTAAATGATCTTTTTTCGGAAACATGTCAAACACAATTTACAACAATAAGCAAACCTGTGGTATACGTCACCCATTTTTTCAAATACAACAGAGTTTTAGGAATGTTATTTCCCATAACTGTAGGCAAGTGGTTTAGAAAAAACGCCAATAAGTCTAATCCGATTTATGAGGAAATCTATAATGAAATTGAATGGCTTACCCCTAAAACAAAAATAAATTACCTTAATGGTTATAACAGAAGACTACTATCTATATACACTACGCTTTCATGGACAAATAATATCATTGTAGACTTTATGGGCATAGATCAAGAAGGATGTAAAAAAACATATGCACTATTAAAAAAAGTAGCCAACAATGGAGGTGCAATTATACTTTATGATTGTTTCGCTGATTTTAAAGATGATTTTACTCTCTGTATTGAAGCAAAATCGTTGGTCTAACAATTACAATTGCGGGATTTTTTTTACCCTGTTCAGAATACAATTCAACCATCAAATAACCAAAATCACAAATCACCAAATCAACCCTCATAAAGTTGCCTGTTTTAGAAAATTAGATTAATTTTGCACTCTCAACACGTAACTACAATTGTAATGATTCATTTCTTCGGAAACCAGACGAATACGGTTTTTGCAGTACAATCGCAAAACGAGCTTTCAACAGAAGACATTTCAAAACTAAACTGGCTTTTTGGCAACGCACATAAGATAGAAAAATCCGCCCTGACGGATTTTTTTGTTGGGCCCCGCGCCACTATGATCACGCCCTGGAGCACCAATGCCGTAGAGATTACCCAAAACATGGGAATCGCAGGTATAATCAGGATTGAGGAATTCATCAAATCAAGCGAAGAAGCTACTGATTTTGACCCGATGCTGTTCCAGAAATACAACGGCCTTAACCAGGATATTTACACTATCAACATACAGCCGGAGCCTATTATCGAGGTTACGGATATCGCTGCTTACAACGAAAAAGAAGGTTTGGCGCTTAGCCCTGAAGAGGTAGAGTACCTTAACAACCTTTCGGCTAAACTAGGCAGAAAACTTACTGACTCTGAAGTATTCGGTTTCTCTCAGGTTAACTCTGAGCATTGCCGTCACAAAATATTCAACGGTACGTTTGTAATTGACGGCGAAGAAAAACCATCTTCACTGTTCAAGCTTATCAAAAAGACATCACAGGAAAATCCTAATGATATTGTTTCTGCTTATAAAGACAACGTAGCTTTCATCAAAGGTCCGTGTGTTAAGCAGTTTGCACCAAAATCGGCTGATAAGCCTGATTTCTACGAAGTAAAAGAATATGACTCAGTTATCTCTATCAAAGCGGAGACACACAACTTCCCTACTACAGTTGAACCTTTCAATGGTGCAGCAACAGGTTCGGGAGGTGAAATCCGTGACAGGCTGGCTGGCGGACAGGGTTCACTTCCGTTAGCAGGTACAGCGGTGTACATGACATCATACTCAAGACTAGAAGAAAACCGCCCTTGGGAAAAAGGTATGGATGAGCGCAAATGGCTTTACCAAACTCCAATGGATATCCTAATAAAAGCATCTAACGGTGCTTCTGATTTTGGTAACAAATTCGGACAGCCGCTAATTACAGGTTCGGTACTTACTTTCGAACACGAAGAAGATGCACGCAAACTTGGTTTCGATAAAGTGATCATGCTTGCCGGTGGTATCGGTTACGGTAAAGAGAGCCAGTCGAAAAAACAAAAACCAAGCGTAGGCGACAAAGTTGTTATCCTTGGTGGAGAGAATTACCGTATTGGTATGGGTGGTGCAGCAGTATCATCTGCCGATACAGGAGCTTTCAGTTCAGGTATTGAGCTTAATGCAATTCAGCGTTCTAACCCTGAGATGCAGAAACGTGCTGCCAATGCCGTTCGCGGACTGGTAGAGAGCGACAATAACCCTATCGTTTCTATCCACGACCACGGTGCCGGAGGACATTTGAACTGTCTTTCTGAGCTAGTAGAAGAAACAGGAGGAAAAATAAATCTTGACAAACTGCCGGTGGGTGACCCTACCCTTTCGGCTAAAGAAATAATAGGCAACGAGTCGCAGGAGCGTATGGGACTTGTGATTGGCCAGAAAGACATCGATACCCTTCAGCGTATTGCCGACCGTGAGCGTTCGCCAATGTATGCTGTAGGTGATGTTACGGGTGACCACAGGTTTACATTCGAATCGGCTACTACAGGTGCCAAACCAATGGATTTTGCCCTTGAGGATATGTTTGGCTCTTCGCCAAAAACCATCATGGCCGACAAAACCGTTGAAGCAAACTATGCTGATGCAGATTACTCTCAGCAAAACATTCACCAGTACCTGAACCAGGTGCTTCAGCTTGAAGCTGTTGCCTGTAAAGACTGGTTAACCAATAAAGTTGACCGTTGTGTGGGGGGGCGTGTTGCTAAACAGCAAACTGCCGGACCTATCCAGTTACCGCTAAACAACGTAGGTGTTATGGCACTTGACTTTGAAGGTAAAGAAGGTATCGCAACTACAATAGGCCACTCGCCTGTTGCTGCACTTGTTGATCCTGCTGCTGGTAGCCGTACCGCTATCGCTGAATCGTTAAGTAACATTATCTGGGCTCCGCTTAAAGATGGTCTGAAAAGCGTATCGCTTTCGGCTAACTGGATGTGGGCTTGTAAAAACGAAGGTGAGGACGCAAGACTTTACGAAGCGGTTGAGGCTTGTTCAAATTTCGCTATCGAATTGGGTATTAACATCCCAACAGGTAAAGATTCACTTTCAATGAAACAAAAGTATCCTAGCGGCGATGTTATCGCTCCGGGTACTGTAATCATTTCGGCTGCAGGTAACTGTAATGACATTACTAAAGTAGTTGAGCCTGTTCTTAAAAAGAACGGTGGAAACATTTACCACATCAACCTTTCGGGTGATGCATACAAACTTGGTGGATCTTCTTTCAACCAGGTACTAAACAAAGTTGGTAATGATGTTCCGACTATTAAAGATGCGGCTTCATTCAAAAATACATTCAACGTTATCCAGGATCTTATCAAAGCTGGTAAAATTGCTGCCGGTCACGATATAGGTAGCGGTGGTCTTATCACTACCCTGCTTGAAATGAGCTTCCCTAACGTTAACCTTGGTGCAGAATACGACCTGACAGGTCTTAATGAAGCTGATACAGTTAAAGCTTTATTTGCAGAGAACATTGCTATCGTTATACAGGCGGAAGCTTCAGTAGAAGCTGAGCTTTCTAAAAACAATGTGGCGTTCACTAAGATAGGTCAACCGAAAGAAGGTGCTGTGATCACTATCAAAAACGGTGATGCCAACCTTACTTTTGATGTTACAGAAACACGTGACACATGGTTCAGGACTTCATATCTTCTAGACCAGAAACAATCAGGTAAACAAAAAGCGCAGGAGCGTTACGACAACTATAAAAACCAGCCGCTTCAGTACACTTTCCCTGCTCATTTTGATGGTAAGAAAGTAGCAATTGACAGCAGCAAGCCAAGGCCAAAAGCAGCTATCATCCGTGAGAAGGGTTCTAACTCTGAGCGTGAGATGGCAAACGCTATGTACCTTGCAGGTTTTGACGTAAAAGACGTTCACATGACCGACCTTATCTCAGGCCGTGAAACGCTTGAAGATATCCAGTTCATTGGTGCAGTTGGTGGTTTCTCTAACTCTGACGTACTTGGTTCGGCTAAAGGATGGGCAGGTGCTTTCCTTTACAACGAAAAAGCTAAGGCAGCACTTGAGAACTTCTTTAAACGAGAAGATACACTTTCAGTAGGTATCTGTAACGGATGTCAGCTGTTTGTTGAGCTTGAGCTTATCAACCCTGACCACGAAGTGAAACCTAAAATGCTTCACAACGACAGCCACAAACACGAGAGCGGATTTACTTCGGTAACTGTACAGGAGAACAACTCGGTAATGCTTTCTACATTAGCAGGCAGCACACTGGGTGTATGGATCTCTCACGGTGAAGGTAAATTTAACCTTCCTTACAGCGAAGACAACTATAACGTAGTGGCTAAATACGGTTACACAGGCTATCCTGCAAACCCTAACGGATCAAGTTTTGACATCGCCATGATGGCAAGCAACGACGGACGTCACCTGGTAATGATGCCGCACATTGAGCGTTCTATGTTCCAATGGAACTGGGCTTACTACCCTGAAGGGCGTAAGGACGAGGTTACACCTTGGCATGAAGCCTTCGTGAATGCACGTAAGTGGATTGAACAACGATAATTTGTTGATTTGGTTATTTGTTGATTCGATAACCGATAACTTAGATATAAACGCCCCGCAGAGATGTGGGGCGTTTTTTGGTTCTCATAAAATATATTTAAATTTAGATTCAAAAATAATATCACAACAATGGATTGGTTTAGAAGAAAAAACTGGACAGAAAAGGACGAAGAAGAATTCTTCGCTAAACTCAATAGAGCGAGAAAAGATGGAAGACCACAGTATCTAAAAATTCAGGGAATAGAATTGATTGAAACTAAAGATAAAAAACTCCTCGATGTGGCCGAAAGACTTCTTAATAAAGTTTTAGATGACTATCCCGATGATAATTTTAATAAAAGTTCTACTTTGCACTCTCTTGGTGTTATATACAAACTAAGAAATGATTTAGATAAAGCTTTACACTATTACAAAGAATCGTTAGATTTTGAAAAAATCTACCCAAATGTTATAACTCAATCCTATATAGATTTTTCAGAATTAGTGGTAAAAACTAAAAAAGAAGAATATTACGATTATGTTGAAGATATTCTTGAGAAAAAATTTCCATTTGAATCTTTTCCAGTATCAAAATACAAGATAGCCTTACTACTTGCTTATCTCAATAAGGTCAAAAATCATGATAAAAAAACTAAACATTATCTCGATATTGCCGAAGAAAATGCTAATGCCGAAACATCCGGTTTGCGTTATCATAAACATCTAGGCCTAGTAAAAGAAAGGAATAGCTGGTTGGAAAAATTATTGCGATGATATTTCCATAAAATACAATCGCCCCGCAGAGATGTGGGGCGTTTTTGTTTTTTAGTCACCATTACTTCTGTTTCTCTTTAATATACTTAGCAACATCAACCATAGTGGCAACCCAGATATCATTTTCTCTATCACTAAGGTACTGTAATAGTTTGCTGTGTTCAGTTTCGCTAATGTTTAACGGATGCTCACCTCCTACACCATGAAACAGCAATACAATAAAGGATCCCTGTCTTTCAGCTTCTTCAATTTGAGATATCATTTGTTCAGCAGTAGTATCGCTTTGTCCAAAAGCAGTAATATCATTCAGATTAACATCTTTCATCTGTACATAGGTTGAATTTACTCCGCGTGCTCCAACGAAATCATCTTTAACCAAATCATAGAAATAAGTATTTCCGATTTTTAAGTCACCACATGGAAAAGCAAAAGTTCGCTCTTTTTTACCATCAATAGCATATAGTAATCCGTTAGTTGTTTTTATTTCATTTACAGCACGATCTATACTGTATTTAGACAAATCCGTTTCCGGCGAAACCCATTCTCTGCCGGGTAATGATGCATCACACGGATGGCTGAAGGTGTGGTTACCCAGTTCGTGACCGTTTTTAGCCACCCTACGCCAATCACCAATACGGTTAGCAACATTTGGCGAACCTCCGATAAGGTAAAATGTACCTTTTAACTTGTACTTATCCAGCATAGGGATAACCTTGTCCAAATGTATATTCAGAGCATCATCGTATGTAAGTACTACGGCACACTTTTTACCATTCCAGTTTTTTGACTGCTGAGCCGAACATAACGAAGTAAACAGTATACAGCCTAATAGTATATTTTTCAAAAACATAATCATATTGGATAATAGATCCTAAAAATAGTCATTTAAGAATACAATCAATCCTTCAAAGCACCTTAAACTTAATCACACCACTAATTTGACAATCAGAAAAAAATATTAGCAATAAAATTTTAATTCCGTAAAAAATTACAATCTATTTAAAAACTTTCTTATTTTTGAAACTTATAGTCATTTTAACCATAAGTAAATATGAGCTTCAAAAAATTACAATTATCTTTTAAATCAATACTTCACTATTTATTATTAGGCGTTTCACTTACTGCTGTAGGGCAAACCCGAGAAATAAAAATAAACGTGAATGAAACCTCGGGAAACCTGAACACTATGTACAAAGAGTGCATAGGTGCCGGACGTGCCAATGAAGGCCTTCGTGCCGACTGGCAGCAACAGTTGGCTTATGTAAAAAAAGAATGTGATTTTAAGTACATCCGTATGCACGGCCTGTTGACAGACGACATGGCGGTCTACAAAGAAGATAAAAACGGTAAACCTGAATATAATTATATGTATATCGATGCTCTTTTTGATTATTTACTGAGCATTGATGTTAAGCCATTCGTAGAATTGGGTTTCATGCCTTCACAACTTGCGAGTGGCCCAAAGACAATCTTTTGGTGGAGAGGCAATGTCACACCTCCTAAAGATTATGATAAATGGCAAGCCCTGATATACAATCTTACCAAACACTGGACGGAACGTTATGGTGCAGACGAAGTAAAGTCATGGTATTTTGAGGTATGGAATGAACCTAACCTTGACGGATTTTGGGCAGGCACACAGGAGGAATATTTTAAGCTTTATAATTATGCTGTAAAAGGTATTAAAGCGGTAAACAAAGATTATAAAGTTGGCGGACCCGCAACTGCCGGTGCTGCCTGGATTCCTGAAATGATTGCATATTGTAAAAAAAACAATGTGCCAATAGATTTTGCAAGTACACATTCTTACGGTGTGAAACAGGGCTTTCTTGATGAATTTGGAAATTCTGGGACAGTTTTAAGCAAAGATGAAATGGCAGTGAGCGGTGACATCATCAATTCTCGAAAGCAAATTGCTACAAGCTCCCACCCTAACCTTGAACTGCATTACACCGAATGGAGCGCTTCTTACACTCCTGCTGACCCGATCCATGACAGCTATCATGAAGCGGCTTATATCCTTGAAAAAATAAAACAGGTTGGCAAAGATGCTAACTCAATGTCCTATTGGGTATTTACCGATATTTTTGAAGAAGCCGGCCCCCGTTTTACTCCTTTTCACGGCGGATTTGGATTGGTTACTATTCAGGGAATCAACAAGCCTGCATTCTACTCTTACCAGTTTATGAACAAACTTGGTAAAACCGAACTAAAGAACAACGACACCAGATCCTGGGCTTCTAAAGATGATAAAGGCAACCTGCAATTATTGTTTTGGGATTTTACCAATACCCATCCGGGTGATGCCGTAAACAACCAGGATTATTATATTAAAGACCTGCCCGCAAAAGCCAAAGGCAAGGCAAATATTTCTGTAAACGGACTGGCTAAAGGTAATTACAAGATGAATGTTTATAAAGTTGGCTACAAGGTTAATGATGCACATACTGACTATATTATTATGGGCAGGCCTGATCAGTTAAGCAAGGCTCAGGTTAAGGAACTAAAAGATAAGAATAACGGTACTCCGGTAATTACAGAGACTATAACCGTTAAGAAAGATGGCACTTTCACTAAAAGCTTTGATATCAGGGAAAACGATGTATACTTTGTTGAATTGGTAAAGATCTAAAATGAGAAAGTTATTACTATTTGGTTTACTCTTTTACGCAGTAAGCATCAATGCCCAAGAGAAAAACAGGGTGATAATATTATCTGATATTGAAGCCGATCCTGATGACACCCAAAGTTTTGTTCGATTACTGCTGTACGCCAACTCAATAGATATTGAAGGGCTGGTTGCTACTACTTCTGTTCACCAAAAGGAAAGGATTGCGCCTGAATCGATTATAAAACTGTTAGACACATACGATAAGGTTCAGCCTAATCTTAATCTGCATGAAAAGGGTTATCCATCGGCACAAAGCCTTAAAACCCTTGTAAAAAAAGGTCAGCCGGGCTACGGACTTGCAAATGTTGGCAAAGGAAAAGATTCTGAAGGCTCTGAATGGATAATCAAAATGCTCGAGAAAGATGATGACAGACCGCTATGGATATCGGTTTGGGGCGGTGTAAATACACTTGCACAATCGCTGCAAAAGATAAAGGACACAAAGTCTGCAAAAGAAGCGAAACGTCTTATTTCGAAATTGAGGGTATATACAATTTCTGATCAGGACGACAGTGGTTCGTGGATCAGGAAAAATTTCCCTGACGTTTTTTATATCGTAACACCCGGAGGTTATGGTAAAGCTACCTGGGGCGGCATCAACCTTATAGTAAACGGTATTGACAACACTACCGTAAGTAACAAATGGATTGCTGAAAATATACAACAGGGACATGGTCCGCTGGGTGCAAGTTACCCTGATGTTGGTTATGGTATGGAAGGCGATACTCCTGCTTTTCTGCACCTGATTCCTAACGGACTTAATAATCCTGAACGTCCGAATTGGGGTAGCTGGGCAGGACGTTATGAGCTTTATACTATCAAACCATCAGAACTGGAAGGCGAAGGCTTTACCGGTGGTGTACCGTTTATTGCCGAAACCCGTCCGATATGGACCAATGCTAATGATACCTATCAGCCAATAGTTTCAAATCCGTATGGCAGGCCTGTAAAAAAAGACAACCTGACCTTTACCGATAATAAAGTTACGCTCTGGCGCTGGAGGGATGAATTCCAGAATGATTTCGCCGCAAGAATGGACTGGACGGTAAAACCATACAATGAAACCAATCACCCACCCGTTGTAAAGCTGGCGCATCCGGATGAGATAACGGTAAAGTCGGGCACCGGATTCTGGCTGGATTCAGATGGCACTACCGATCCTGACGGCGATAGCCTGAGTTATTTCTGGTTACAGTATAATGAGGTTGGAAATGCTCCTGCATTTACTTTTAACACAGCCGATAACCTCTACAGGGTATATGTTACTGCTCCTGTTGTCAACAAACCGGCTTCTGCACATTTTATACTTAAAGTAACGGACAAGGGCTCTCCTGCCCTGACCCGATACAAAAGGGTTATTGTAAATATAAAACCATAGCAAAACGGTTTAAGAATACACTTAAAACAAACGAGCCCCACATATCTGCGGGGCTTGTTTGTTTTTATGATAAAACTTTCCTGTTAACCGGAAGCCAGTATAATACTATAAACACTGCCGCAAACATTAACCCGATACCCATACTTATATAGGTTAATGTACGCGAAACCTCAGGGTAGTCAATTATAAATGAAGAATATATAGACACAAATATACTTCCCACCGCTGTAGCGGTATAAATATAAAGACCGTTGATTTTTCTAAAAAGCATTATGATAGCTCCTGCCAGTTTTCCAACTACCATTATTCCGCTTGCCACTAATAAATAGGCCGGATATTCCATTCCCAACTGAACTGCTGCCTGATTACTGAAAGGTAGCATTACTAATGTAAAAAGACATCCTAAAATAGTAAGTATACAAAGCACAATCAGAAAAGTACTGTTAGGCTTAGGCTTGACTTCAAATTCTTCAAATCTCAGTATCTGCTCGCTGTTACAGGCATTACAATAGTTGGCATCGTCGGCAATCAGGTTGCCGCATCGTATACATGGTTTCATTGGTTTACTTTTTTGGTTAAAGCCGTAAAAATAAATAATTCCCCAATATATAGCTTCTGTAAGAAAATATTATCTTAACTTTTTATTAGGATAAATCATTATCTTTGCAACGCTGTTACACTAATGCCGACAACTCCCTTATCAAATAATTTTTCTCATTAATTATTTGGTAGTCAGCTGCCCTCCTTATCATTTATGTGACGGCAATAAATAATTTTTAATTCATCAATCAAAATCGTGAAACAACCGCTATTAATGGTTGTACTATCTTTTTGTGTTTTTTCACAGTACACCTTTGCCCAGGAAGTGGCAACAGAGCCTGAAAAATACACAGCGCATAACAAAGGGAAATTCTTTTTTTACTGGGGTGGAAACCGAGAAAGCTATTCAAAATCCGATCTTCATTTCAAAGGCAATGGGTATAATTTTACAGTCGAAAATGCCGTTGCAGACGACAAACCTAAAGGCTGGCACATAGACTACCTGAATCCGGGCAGAATGACAATCCCACAGACCAATCTTAAAGTAGGTTACTTCATTTCTGACCATTACAACATTTCAATCGGCGTAGATCACATGAAATATGTAATGAGAACCGGACAGACAGCCAATATTAATGGTACTATCAATTTACCCGAAGACCATCCGGGACATGTGTACAACGGAACTTACAACAATACGCCTACCCAACTGTCTGAAGATTTTCTTGACTTTGAACATACCGATGGCCTTAACTACATCAACGCAGAAATTGCACGTGTAGATGATATCTCTAAACTGTTCCGCATAGGTAATACAGACACTTTTCAGGTAAATATTACTGAAGGCATTGGGGGTGGTATATTATACCCCAGAACAAATGCTAAAGTACTCGGAATGCCAAGAAACGACGAGTTTCATATTGCGGGTTATGGTTTCTCTGCAAAAGCAGGATTAAACCTTACCTTCTTTAAGCATTTCTTTGTAACAGGTGAACTTAAAGGCGGTTATATCGACATGTATGATGTACGTACCACACACAAAGGTCCGGACAGAGCGCACCATCATTTTGCATTCCTGCAAAGGATTGTTGCTGTAGGTGGAATCTTCAGGATATAACCTGATATTATATATACAAAAAATGCCTCACAGTACTGTGAGGCATTTTTTGTTTTAATCTTTTAATTGTAACTCTTAATTGCTTCTACCGGAGCCAGGATATTATAGTTTTTCCAGATAGAAGGATCATATTTTGAAATGTAATTGATATCATATTTTTCAGCTTCGGTAATCTTATTAAATTGTTCTGCGCTTACCGACTGGTTCTCAATAATAAACAATTCATTAGTTGTAAATTGCTCAACTTCAGCTAAAAGATCAATTTTCAACATTTTATCTTCTTCTTTTTTGTCAACTTTATTCTTTTCTAATTTAAACGGACGGTTCATGTACATATAACTATTCATTTGTTGTTTAACAAAGTTTACAGCATACTGTCCGTTTTCATTTTTAACATACGAAGCATTTACCTTTATACGATCATCAACTTTTTTAATGCCAAGAAGCATTTTAGCAATGCCCGGAGTGGCTTCTTTTTCGCCATCCTTAAGATTATACTGAAGCTTTACAACTGCAAAATCATCTCCATTTACATAAATTTTACCGTAATAACGTGCAGAGCCTTTTAAAGGTTTGAAATCAATGATATAAACGGTAGCATCATCATATGGCGCATATCCCTCAAGGGTATAAGTATAACGTTTAAATTCGGTAAAAAAGTCCAGATCTTTATCAGTGTAAAAATTATTCAGCTTATTTGATAAAGATGATACCTCACCCTTAAGGGATGCAGTCTTAACACCTTCTCTTTTTTCTTTTGATGCATCATTAACCTTCATCGAATCCATTAAAGTAAACCATCCGCTAACAACTTTATAAGTGGCATTTGGTTCCATGTGTTTTCTGTAAACTTCATATAATTTACTTTTCTGTTTGTTTGAAACATCCTTTTCGGTATTCTTAAGCTCAACAGCTTTCTCTACAACCAGTTTAGAGGCGTTATCTTTTTGGTATAAATAACCATAATACTCTAAATAGTCCTGTGAACGTTTATCCTTACCATTTTTTGAAGCCGCTTCAATATCCTTGTTTAAATCTTTAAGAGTAGATTTCTTCTCTAACGAAGACTTAACCAGCTTAAGTTCCCCGTTAATCATTTTGTTATCGTTAGAAGTACGCCAGAAAAACGTTTGTTTTGTTGAAGAAGCAGCATAGTTTTTTGGGGCATTTTTTACCACCTCAGTAAGTATCTGCGTTGCTGACAATTTTTGAACAATTACCTCATCAAGTTCATTGATCTGGATAGGCATAGTATAGGTCCCTCCTGTGAAATCAGAAACGGCCACGGCAATGGTTTTATATCCGATAGATGAAAATATCACTTTATCGGCACTGCCTTTTTTAGACAGATCGATAGTAAAATCACCTTCGGCATTGCTGACGACACCATAGTCTGGCCCTAACTGGATAGATACATATTCAATAGGGTGCTTTTGCTCATCGACTACCTTACCGGTAACGATTTGTGCTGTTCCGTTAAGGGTAAATAACAGCAGTGTTAAAAAGGAATAGATTATTGTTTTCATAAAAATGGTTTGTTATTGGTATTTTATAATAAAACGAGTTGCCAAAGGTTTTGTAACAGCCTATCTGAAAAACAATGCATGCATAACATTACCAGACAGGACTTTGATTGTCTAAATGTACAGCATATCCTGTTATTTTAACACTAGCATCGGCAAATTCGTATTAAAAAAGATGATTATGAGAGTATTATAATTTTATCAATTTATTTTTTAATAATTTATAACTTTAGGTGTAGATATGTATTTTTTTCATAATTTGCAGGAACAAACATCTAAACACCTATGACAACTATAACACGCCTGTTTGATTTTCCTTACTATCAGCTGGAAAAATATAACCTTCCTGATGCATTGGTCACTAAGTATGGTAATGAGTGGGTAAAAACCTCAACCCAGGAATATATTGACAAGGCTAACGCCTTTTCAAGAGGCCTGCTTCGCCTTGGCGTAAAGAAAAACGATAAAATAGCTGTTATCTCTTCCAACAACAGGACGGAATGGCACATAACCGATATAGGCATTTTACAAACCGGTGCACAAAACGTACCCATCTACCCTACTATCAGTGAAGAGGATATTGAATACATCCTGAATCATTCCGAGTCTATATATTGTATCGTATCGGATGAAGAACTTTATAACAAAATAGCTTCTGTAAGGAACAACGTTCCCAAACTGAAAGAAGTCTATTCATATAACGACATAAAAGGCTGCAAAAGCTGGAATGAAATACTTGACCTGGGTAAAGACGATTCTAACCAGGGTGAAGTAAATGCTATTAAAGATGCAATCACTGAAGATGAACTGGCAACTGTAATCTATACTTCAGGAACCACCGGAAGACCAAAAGGTGTAATGCTTTCGCACAAAAATATCTTTTCTGACGTATTGATGAGTAGCGAAAGGGTTCCGTTTGAAGCAGGAAACAGCAGAGCTTTGAGCTTCCTTCCTATCTGCCATATCTATGAGCGTATGATATTGTACCTATACCAATACTATGGTGTATCAACCTATTTTGCGGAATCAATCGAAAAAGTAAGCGATAATATTAAAGAAGCACAGCCTTTTGTAATTACAGCGGTACCAAGGCTTCTTGAAAAAGTATATGATAAAATCATTGCCAAAGGAGCAGAACTTACCGGCATTAAACGTAAACTATTCTTTTGGGCTGTGGAAGTAGGCCACGCTTACGAACCATATGGCGTAAACGGTCCCTGGTATGGCTTTAAGCTTTGGCTGGCCAGAAAACTGATCTTCTCTAAATGGAAGGCAGGACTTGGCGGTAACCTTGAGCTTATGGTATCGGGTAGTGCTGCTATTCAGCCAAGGCTTTCAAGAGTGTTTGCAGCAGCAGGAATTCCTGTAATGGAAGGTTACGGACTTACGGAAACCTCACCTGTTATTGCGGTAAACGACCAGCGTAACAAAGGATTCAAAATTGGCACTGTGGGTAAACCGCTTAACGGTGTTGAAGTAAAAATTGCTGAAGATGGAGAAATTCTGTGTAAAGGACCTAACGTAATGATGGGCTACCTTAATGCACCGGATAAAACTGCCGAAGTAATGACCGACGGGTATTTTCATACCGGAGATATAGGTATTATTGATTCTGATGGTTTCCTTAAGATTACGGACAGGAAAAAAGAAATGTTCAAGACATCGGGAGGTAAATATATTGCGCCTCAGCTTATAGAGAACGCTATGAAACAGTCGCGTTTCATTGAGCAGATCATGGTGATTGGTGATGGCGAGAAAATGCCGGCAGCCTTCATTCAGCCTGATTTTGAATTCGTAAAACAATGGGCTTCCCGTAAAGGACTTTCTTTAAACAGTAACGAAGATATTGCAAACAACAAAGAAGTTCATGACAGGATACAGGAAGAGGTAGACGGCATCAATAAGAAATTCGGACACTGGGAACAGATCAAAAAATTTGAAATCACTCCTGAACTATGGAGCGTTGATGGCGGTGAACTTACTCCTACCCTTAAACTGAAACGTAAAGCCGTTAAAGAAAAGTACCAAAAGCTGTACGATAAAATATACGACGGTTCTTCAAAATAATATGAAACTCCCCTGTAAAACGGGGAGTTTTTTGATATAATAATATATGAATATACCAACCATACATGGTTTTATTGACCGCAGAATACTGGTAAACTTCACGATAGATCCTGATATCGCAGCAAAAATAATACCTGCTCCGTTTAGGCCAAAGCTATATGGAAATAAGGCTATAGGTGGCATTTGTCTGATTCGTTTAAAGTACATAAAACCAAAAATATTGAAAGGCAATTTTGGTATTTCATCTGAAAATGCAGCACATCGTTTTGCAGTTGAGTGGGACGAAGATGGTATTATTAAGGAAGGTGTTTATATACCAAGACGAAATACTTCTTCAATTATCAATTCTTTTGCAGGAGGAAGGCTTTTCCCAGGAAAACATTATCATTCGAAATTTAAAGTTGATGAAACACACAATCAGTACAATGTTTCTTTTACACATGATGACGGCACAGGTATAGACCTAAGATCAAAAGCTACTTCTAAATTTGATAACAACTCTATATTTAAAAATATTCAGAATGCTTCTCAATTCTTTGAAAATGGCGCTTTAGGCTACTCTCCGGGTAAAGGCCACCTTGATGGCATACTGCTAAATACATACAGATGGGAAGTAAGTCCTTTAGACATTACAGAAGTTAAAAGCAACTATTTTGAAAACACTTCAATTTTCCCTGAAGGTTCGGTTAATTTTGATCATGCTTTGCTGATGCGAAATATTGAGCACGAGTGGATCAGTAGCGGAATAAAATAATTTAAACAAAACTGTATAGAAGCCCTCGAATGAAACTAAAAATTATCATCCTTGTCTTTTTATTATTATTAATAAACTTATGCTCTATTAAAGCAATTCCTTACATCCAGGATAGCGCAAATAAACATGATGGAATATCCGATAAAACATCTATACTGTACTACATTTTCATTGCTATATTACTTATCTTTTGTATAATCGATTATCGTCGGTACAAAAATATAATTCAATTATTGCTATATGTAGCGACTATCGCATCGCTTGTATTTTGGGCTGATAAATTCAGTTCTTTAGATTGCATTAATTGTTCAAGAGTATAACAAAAAATGATCAATAATATAACCATCACACCCGACGAACGCTACAACTATTTTCTCAAAACCATCAGTGTAACAAATGAGCTTTGGACCCTCATAGATCATAATGGTAATTTTGCCTTGTTTGAAGTAAACAATACCATTGTCTTTTCACTTTGGCCGGATGAAGCATCCATTGAAAGCAATCTTACTCCCGACTGGGTAGATTATATTCCGTTTAAAATTGATTTCAATGCTCTAGAGGAAACTGTATTACCAATAATACGGCAGAATACTTACCTTATCAATGTTTATCCAGTTGAAGGCAGGATTGGACATTTAATATCTATTAATAATTTTGTCAATGATCTGAATACTTTTTTATAACACGACTCCCTTATCAAAGGGAGTTTTTTATTGCCATATTCTTCAAAATAAATTCATATATTTACTAGTATCACACTAAATACACTACTGTTTTTAATTAACTATAAAAATTTATAAATTTAATATGCATGCATATTAAATTTTTTGTACATTTGAAAAACAATAACCTATGAAAGACAAAACAATAGACTACGTACTGAGGGCAACATGGCAGGCAGTTTCAAGAATGTATAACGAAGAGGCCTCAAAATATGGCGCCAGCATGTCGGTCGGGTTTGCGTTGCTTTCCATAGATAAAGAGAACGGAATACCATCTACTGCCTTAGGCCCACAGATGGGAATGGAAGCTACAAGCCTTACACGAACTCTTAAATCGATGGAAGAAAAAGGCCTGATAGTGCGAAAGAAAAATCCTGTTGACGGCCGTGGTGTACTGATACACCTAACCAAACTGGGGAAAGAAAAACGAGAACTTTCGCGTGACAGGGTACTTAAATTCAATGAAGTGATAAAACAGCATGTATCTCAGGAGAAGCTGGACAACTTTATGGAAGTAGCGGAAATAATAAACGAGCTGATATCAGAAAAACTGATTTTCACTCCTGAAAACGAACCAACTGAATAACAAACAAATGCGGAGGTTTGGACTATAGCCGGGCATCCGCCTTAAAAAACTATAAAAGACAAATAAATGAAACGCACTATTAAGAAGGCGGCCGTAATAGGATCCGGCGTAATGGGATCGGCAATTGCCTGCCATTTTGCCAATATAGGTGTTGAAGTGCTTTTGCTGGATATTCCGCCAAGAGAACTTACCGAAGCTGAACAAAAAAAAGGGCTTACGCTGGAAAGCAAAGCCGTAAGAAACAGGATAGTTAACGATCACCTTGCTAACTCCCTGAAATCAAAACCCTCTCCTATTTACCACCAAAAGTTTGCCGACAGGATCAAAACAGGTAATACAGAGGATGATATGGCAAAAATTGCCGAGGCCGACTGGATCATTGAGGTTGTTGTAGAACGACTTGACATTAAACAAAAAGTGTTTGAACAGGTCGAAAAATACCGCAAGCCGGGAACACTTATCACATCGAATACTTCGGGTATTCCAATCCAGTTTATGAGCGAGGGCCGCAGCGAAGATTTTCAGAAACACTTCTGCGGAACACACTTCTTTAACCCTCCACGTTATTTAAAACTTTTCGAAATCATACCGGGTCCGCAAACTTCTCAGGAAGTACTGGACTTCTTAAATAATTATGGCGAGCAATTCCTTGGTAAGACATCGGTTGTAGCCAAAGATACTCCTGCCTTCATTGGTAACCGTATTGGTATCTATGGTATCATGAGCCTTTTCCATCAGGTAAAGGAAATGGGCCTTACCGTTGAAGAAGTTGATAAACTTACAGGTCCGGTTATCGGACGACCTAAGTCGGCTACCTTCCGCACCGTTGATGTAGTAGGTCTTGATACGCTGGTACACGTTGCCAACGGTATCTATGAGAACTGCCCTGACGATGAAGTTCACGAATTGTTTAAGCTTCCGGCTTTCATCGACACCATGATGAACAACAAATGGCTGGGAAGCAAAACAGGACAGGGTTTCTACAAAAAAGTAGATAAGGACATCCTTACGCTTGATCTTGATACCTTAGAATACCGTGCAGGCAAAAAAGCGTCTTTTGCGACCCTTGAGCTTACTAAAACTATAGAAAAGCCTATAGACCGCTTTAAAGTGCTTATTAAAGGCACTGATAAAGCAGGCGAATTCTACCGTAAGAACTTTGCAGGTACATTCTCTTATGTATCGAACCGTGTTCCGGAAATTACAGACGATCTATACAAAATAGATGATGCCATGAAAGCCGGCTTTGGCTGGGAAAATGGTCCGTTTGAGATTTGGGATGCCGTAGGCGTTGAAAAAGGACTTGAGCTTATTCAGGCTGAAGGACTTACTGTTGCTCCTTGGGTTAACGAAATGCTGGCAAGCGGAAACACAAGTTTCTACACTATCAAAGACGGAGCTACTTACTACTATGATATAGCTTCTAAATTACAGAAAAAAGTGCCGGGTCAGGATGCGTTCATTATTCTGAACAACATCCGCGAAAGCAAAAAAATATGGAGCAACAGCGAATCTATCATCCAGGATTTGGGCGATGGAATCATCAATCTGGAGTTCCGCTCAAAAATGAATAATATTGGCGGAGGTGTGCTTCAGGGCATCAACAAAGCCATAGACCTTGCTGAAAAAGAATATGACGGACTCGTTATAGGCAACCAGGCTGCCAACTTCTCTGTTGGAGCAAACATCGGAATGATCTTCATGATGGCCGTTGAGCAGGAATATGATGAGCTTAACATGGCTATCAAAATGTTCCAGGATACCATGATGCGTGTTCGCTACTCTTCTACTCCTGTAATCGTCGCGCCTCACGGTATGACCCTTGGTGGTGGCTGCGAAATGAGCATGCACGCCGATAAGGTCGTGGCTGCGGCTGAAACATACATCGGACTTGTAGAATTCGGTGTTGGTGTGATCCCGGGCGGTGGAGGTTCTAAAGAGATGGCGCTAAGAGCATCAGACCTTTTCCGTAAAAACGATGTGGAACTGAATACGCTTCAGGAACACTTCCTGACAGTAGCTATGGCTAAAGTATCTACTTCAGCTTATGAGGCGTTTGACCTTGGTATCCTTCAAAAAGGTAAAGATATTGTTGTAGTAAACAAAGACAGGCAGATCGCGGAAGCCAAAAAACACGCTAAGCTTCTTGCTGAAGCGGGCTACACTGCTCCTATTCGCAGAAAAGATGTAAAAGTTCTGGGTAAACAGGCACTGGGTATGTTCTTAGTAGGAACCGACAGTATGGAAGCCGGACATTACATTTCTGAACACGACAAGAAAATTGCCAACAAACTGGCTTATGTAATGGCAGGTGGTGATCTTTCAGAACCTACACTGGTTACAGAGCAGTACCTTCTTGATCTTGAAAGAGAAGCATTCTTATCTCTTTGTGGTGAAAGAAAAACGCTTGAAAGAATTCAGTTTATGTTAACCAAAGGCAAACCGCTTAGAAATTAATTATTTTGAATGCTGAATTATAAATTTTAAATGATTCGGCTAATTCAAAATTTAGAATTCAAAATTTAAAACAATGAGCAAAACAGCATATATAGTAAAAGCATACAGGACAGCCGTAGGAAAAGCACCTAAAGGTGTGTTCCGCTTTAAAAGGCCTGACGAGCTGGCCGCTGAAACCATACAGTTCATGATGAATGAGCTGCCTGATTTCGACAAAGCACGTATTGATGACGTAATGGTAGGTAATGCCATGCCGGAAGCTGAACAGGGGCTTAACGTAGCCCGCCTTATTTCCCTGATGGGGCTTAAGGTAAATGATGTTCCGGGAGTTACTGTAAACCGTTATTGTGCATCAGGACTAGAGACTATCGCTATGGCTACTGCCAAAATACAGTCAGGCATGGCCGATTGTATCATTGCCGGTGGTGCAGAAAGCATGAGTTATATTCCGATGGGTGGTTATAAACCGGTTCCGGATTATAAAGCAGCCAAAGATGGTCATGAAGACTACTACTGGGGAATGGGACTTACTGCTGAGGCTGTTGCAAAACAGTTTAATGTAAGCCGTGAAGATCAGGACCAGTTTGGTTTTAATTCACATCAAAAAGCAATAAAAGCTCAGGCAGAAGGTAAATTCGACAAACAGATCGTGCCGATCACTGTTGAGCAAACATACATTGATGAGAATGGTAAAAAAGCCACTAAATCATATACTGTAACCAAAGACGAAGGCCCAAGAGCAGATACTTCTTTAGAAGCTTTAGCAAAACTTCGTCCTGTATTTGCTGCCGACGGTAGCGTTACCGCAGGTACCTCATCGCAAATGAGTGATGGTGCTGCATTTGTAATGGTGATGTCTGAAGAAATGGTAAAAGAACTTAACCTGGAGCCTATAGCACGTATGGTGAGCTATGCAGCAGCAGGTGTAGAGCCAAGGATTATGGGTATCGGTCCGGTAAAAGCCATTCCTAAGGCCCTTAAAATGGCAAATCTTCAGCTTAATGATATCGAACTATTTGAACTTAACGAAGCGTTCGCTTCACAGTCATTAGCCGTTATACGCGAATTGGGCATTAACCCTGACATTGTAAACGTAAACGGTGGTGCTATTGCACTGGGTCACCCACTGGGATGTACAGGCGCAAAACTATCGGTTCAATTATTTGATGAAATGAAACGCAGAGGCAACAAATATGGTGTAGTAACCATGTGTGTGGGTACCGGACAGGGAGCTGCGGGGGTGTATGAAATACTATAAGACATTAGAGAATAGACCAGAGATAATAGACTTATATGAGTGACTTTAAAAGACACAATTTTAAAAAGCTTAAAATTTGGCAGATGGCAATGGATGTGGCAAAAAACATTCTTGATTTGACTGATACTTTTCCTTCACATGAAAAATTCGGACTTAAAAATCAAATGGACAGATGTGCTATCTCAATCCCATCAAATATAGCTGAAGGTTCAAGCAGAACAAATAAATCTTTTAGTCATTTTGTTGATATCTCACTCGGTTCTTCTTTTGAATTACATACACAGCTTTTGCTAGCGAATCATAGAAAATATATAAGTGATGAAATTACATCAGAAATCGAAATAAAGATTGAAGAATTTCAAAGAATGACAATGGGATTCCAAAATTCGTTGGTTATTGCATAAAAGTCTTTTATCTATTATCTATCATCTTTAGTCTAATTAAAAAATAAAAAAATATAGAAATGAGCGAAGTAGCAAATTTAGCACGTGGAGGTCAGTTTTTGGTTACTGAAACCAAAAGCGAAGACATCTTCACACCAGAAGATTTTTCGGAAGAGCAGATAATGATGCGCGACACGGTTAAGGAATTTGTTGACCGTGAGATATGGCCGAATAAGGATCGTTTTGAGAAAAAAGATTATGCACTTACTGAAGAAAGTATGCGTAAAGCCGGTGAGCTTGGCTTCCTTGGTGTTGCTGTACCGGAAGAGTATGGCGGACTGGGTATGGGCTTTGTTTCTACTATGCTGGTATGTGATTACATTTCAGGTGCTACTGGATCTTTCTCAACTGCTTTTGGTGCTCACACCGGTATTGGTACAATGCCGATTACACTTTATGGTACTGAAGAGCAAAAACTTAAATACGTTCCAAAATTAGCTTCAGGTGAATGGTTTGGCGCTTACTGCCTTACTGAACCGGGTGCAGGATCTGATGCTAATTCAGGTAAGACTAAAGCCGTGCTTTCTGAAGATGGTACACACTATAAAATCACAGGACAAAAAATGTGGATATCAAATGCAGGCTTCTGTAGCGTATTCATAGTATTTGCCAGAATTGAAGACGATAAAAATATTACAGGCTTCATTGTTGAGAATGATCCATCAAACGGAATTTCTCTTGGTGAAGAAGAACATAAACTGGGAATCCGTGCTTCTTCTACCCGTCAGGTTTTCTTTAGCGAAACCAAAGTACCGGTAGAAAACATGCTATCAGAAAGAGGTAATGGCTTTAAGATTGCCATGAATGCGCTTAACGTAGGCCGTATTAAACTTGCTGCCGCCTGTCTTGATGCACAAAGAAGAACTATATCAGGTGCAGCGAAATATGCTAATGAACGTATCCAGTTCAATACTCCTATTGCAAGTTTTGGGGCAATCCGCTCTAAACTGGCAGAAATGGCAACAAATGTTTACGCCGGAGAAAGTGCGTCATACAGAGCTGCTAAAAATATTGAAGACCGTATCCATGCACGTGTTGCCAATGGTGAATCACACCAGGATGCGGAGCTTAAAGGTGTAGAGGAGTTCGCTATTGAATGCTCTATCCTTAAAGTGGCTGTTTCTGAAGATGTACAAAACTGTACAGATGAAGGTATCCAGATTTTTGGTGGTATGGGCTTCTCAGAAGACACCCCAATGGAAAGCGCCTGGAGGGATGCAAGGATTGCACGTATCTATGAAGGTACGAATGAGATCAATCGTATGCTATCAGTAGGTATGTTGGTTAAAAAAGCAATGAAAGGCCATGTTGACCTTTTAGGACCTGCTATGAAAGTTGCTGAAGAATTGATGGGAATTCCATCATTTGACACTCCTGATTACTCTGAACTTTTCGCTGAAGAGAAAGAGATGATCGCTAAGCTGAAAAAAGCATTCCTTATGGTTGCAGGTTCAGCCGTACAAAAATATGGTCCTGCACTTGATGAGCACCAACAACTTCTTATGGCAGCTTCTGATATCCTTATAGAGATCTATATGGCAGAATCTGTTATTCTTCGTACTGAGAAACTTGCTAAAAAACAAGGAGCAGACAATGTAAAAGAACAAATCGCTATAGCTCAGCTATATCTTTATAAAGCCGTTGATATCGTAAACATTAAAGGAAAAGAAGGAATTGCTTCTTTCTCTGAAGGTGATGAGCAACGTATGATGATGATGGGCCTTAAGCGTTATACAAAATACAACAATATGCCTAACGTAGTGGCTTTAAGAGAAACCATTGCAGCAAAAATCGTAAGCGAAGGTGCTTACCCTTATTAATAATTTCAGTTTTTAGTTTGTTTTAACCCTGCTTCGGCAGGGTTTTATTTATACTGCATTTCATAAAATCATTGCAGAATATTGTATCAAAAATTTCTGTGTAATAAGATATATTTGGGTATGTGGGTTTTATATTCATTTACTTACAAGCCAGTATTTTTTTTACAATGAGTATTTATGGGGGCATGATACTCGTTGAAAAGCCTGCTCATTTGAGCGGGCTTTTAAATTTAAAAACCCGCAATGAATATGTCACTACGGGTTTTATCCTTATTACCTAAAATTATTAGTCTAGTGGTGGTCTCTGCCTTATGAGGTTAATTGCAATCATAACAATAGCCACTACAAGTAGTAAATGTATGAGTGCACTCCCCACATGATAAGCGAAGCTACCCAATGCCCAAAATACTATCAGGACAACGGCAATTATGTACAGTAAATTTCTCATAGTAATTAGTATTTATGGCTATTTAATAGCGTCAACTTTTTCTTTTGTCATTTTTGCATGCTCAAGATGCGCTGTCAGAACCGGTAACAAGTTAGCTGCCCACATTCTCACATCGACATCTTTGGCTTTTTCAGACACTTTCTCCATCTTCTCAATCATTTTCTCATGGCCTTCAACCATTTTATCTGTATAAGCCTTATCGAAATCATGCCCATTTTTATCATTAAGGTCTTTAAAAGCATCCTGACCTTTTTCAGTTAATGATGCCGGAAGCGAAATATTCTTTTTTGCTGCAGTAGCCTTAAGATCTGTAAGTGATTTGGTATGTGCATCCACCATCATCTTTCCAAGCGCTTTTACATCAGGATTAGTGCTTTTAGTTTGTGCAAGCTTACCAAGTTCAATTTCTTTCATATCGACTTCGGCAGCAGCTACAAGATAATCAGAATCTTCTTCTTTAGCCTCATTTACATCGTCAAATTTTGCTTCATTTTCGTCTTCGGCCACTTCTTTAGGGTCTTCCTGTTTTGGCTCATTTTTACATGACTGTGTCCCAAAAGACAAAGCAACAACAGCCGCTCCTAAAAGTGTTTTTCCAAATAATGATGTCCTTTTCATAATAGGTTAGTTTAGTGTTATTAAATGTTCTTTTACGAAATTACCACTTATAAAAAGGCTTTGCTGTTAGCGTTATCACAATAAGTGTTAGCGAAATACTAAAACATAATCAACGGTCAAAAGCAAATAATTCAAGGTCTTTATTAGTTTTTCCGAGAATCAGGTCAGTGATAATTTCGGCTGCAATAAGACTGAAAGTAATGCCATTGCCCCCGAAACCCAATGCAAAATAACTGTTAGGAAGCGTGTCATACGGGCCTATATAGGGTAATCCGTCCTTGGTTGATCCAAAAGTTCCTGTCCAGGAAAACTCGGGCTTAAACTTCAGGTGCGGAAATAGCTTATTGACATCTGCCGCCAATTGTTTTGTTTTACTGTTTATGAGTTTATCCCTTTTAGCAGGATTACTGAAATTCTCATCACGCCCACCAACCAGCACCCTGTTATCCGGGGTAGTCCTCATATACAGGTACGGATTGGCAGTATTCCAGATAAGCACATCATCTTTCCAGAAATCACGCTCGTTATACTGTTCGCTTACTACGGCATAGGTTGAAAGCAGATCAACAATTTTCTTATCAATGAAGTTTACCACTTCATAACCGGTAGCATACACCAGCTTTTTAGCCTTTATAGTGTAACCCGATTCCGTTTTAAGAACCACGCCATTCTTACTGTGTTTTATATCGGTTATCTCAGTACGGTCATAAATATCGTTGGCTTTACCTTTTTTATGCTTATGCTGGAGCAGACAGTGGGTTAACATATACGCATTAGTTTGAGCTGCCTGATCTGAAAGGATTGCACCATATCCTTTAAAACCAAATTCTTTTTCAAGTTCATCGGCTTCAAGGTAACGCACTTTAAATCCTGCATTTTTTCGGGCTTCATATTCCTTCTTAAGCCACGAAACATCTTTTTTAAATGCGGCATAATAAAGGCTTTTCTTTTTCTCAAAGTAATCCACTCCCCTGTCTTTAGTTATCTTATCCAATTTATCAATAGCCTCTCCGCATAATTTATAAGCGCGTTCTGCTTTCTCCTGCCCTATCATCTCCGTAAGCTTATATAAAGGCACATCAATCTCATACTGCAATAAAGAAGTACTTGCACTCGTACTGCCAAGACCAATAGTGCGGGCATCGATAGTT
>QFQM01000375.1 GCA_003243255.1 Flavobacterium psychrophilum
GATAAAATTGGCATAGCCGCTGATAAACGTGATTATCTGTCAAATGAGGAATATTGGGGTTGCAATCAACACCGAGTTTATAATGCTATGGAGTCTTTGGGCGTTTCGCCGCAAAATAAACAACTTTTTTTCGTTGGAGGGACAATGTTCTGGTTTAAGCCAGGTGCAGTCTATCCTCTTGTTAATTTGCTGGCGAGCGAAGAGTTTGAATCTGAAAGTGGTCAACAGGATGGTACTCTTGCACATGTCTTTGAAAGGACAACTTGTGTACCTGTGATGGTTCGAGGATTCAAATGCATTGATATCAAAACACTCTCTGAGATTGATATTACTAAAACTTGCAACAATAAAGTTTTAGTATTGTAATGGAGAATTATGTCCGCTATTTTTGCATACTATTTCCCACAGTTTTATGAAACTAAAGAAAACTCCATGTGGTGGGGTGCTGGTTTTACAGACTGGAAATTAGTTGAAGCCGCAAAACCTTTATTTGCGGAGCATTATCAGCCACGGGTTCCTGAACTTGGTTATTATGACCAGTCAGAGCTTAAAACGCTTTCTATGCAGGTCGACCTTGCTAAGCAATTCAATATTACTGGCTTCAACTTCTATCATTATTGGTTTGACGGTGAGCCACACCTCGCCAAACCTGCAGAGATGTTGCTTGCTGATATTGATTTGAATATAAAATTCATGTTGACTTGGGCTAATGAAAGCTGGACAAGGCAGTGGGTCGGGCAACCTAATGATTATCTCATTGAACAGAACTATTATCGTGATCTGGATTCTATAGAGAAACATTATTTTTATCTCGCTGCCTTTTTTAAAGATGACCGCTACCATAAAGTTAACAATAGGCCTGTATTCACAATATACCGGCCTGAGTTGATTCCCAATTTGAGCGATGTTATTAGTACCTTCAATAAGCTCGCAGTTGCTGATGGTTTTTCTGGTATTCATTGGCTTGCTTGTCGGAGTTATGATATATCTGGTGCCGAAGAACTATATCAATATTTCGATGGGATTATTAATTTCAACCCTCGCTATATTATTAATACACGATTAAAAAATCGTCGTACAACTTTGGTTGAACCGCTGCTAAGACGTCTGCCGGAAAAAACCCAATCATTGTTGGTTGGATTGTTCAGAAAAAAGAATGGGATTGCTAAGTTTTCTTATGTTGATTTCTTACGTGAACTTGAGAGGTCAGATAGCTTAAGCTTTTCCAAACCTGTTTATCATTCTGTTTTTCCGGACTGGGATAATACAGCACGGTATAATGATAGAGCTACACTGTTTACTGATGTATCGCCAGAAAATTACAAAAATGCGCTATCTATTGCGCAGAATAAAATTACTCAAGAACATCAGGATATTTTATTTATTAATGCCTGGAATGAGTGGTCTGAAGGCGCTTATCTTGAACCAGACCAAAAGATTGGCCTGAAACTTCTTACGGTGACATCTAGTTTCTCTGGTTTTTAAGGGTACACATAAATAGGTTAACGCAATTGAAACTGGTAGCATCTTTAGTATTATACAAACACGAGTATTCTGAAGTTGAGAAGACAATTGACGCCTTGCTGTTGGAATCTTATATTGATCAGTTGGTCATCGTTGATAACGGTAGTTTATGTAACTGGTTAACTAACTTTCAGCATTCCAAAGTGATGGTGATTCGTACGCCTGTAAATTTAGGTTTCGGTGCTGCACATAATATTGTTTTTGAAAAATACAAAGACCTGGCGGAGTATTTTTTAATCTGTAACCCAGATATTTACTTCGAAAAAGATGAAATAAACAAAGCCTATTCATTCTGCAAAGAAAACAATGTTGATTTGTCAATTCCGCGGGTGCTTTACCCTGACGGAACAATGCAGTATGGCGCGAAACTTTTGCCATCACCATATCATCTTTTTGCTCGTCGCTTCCGCTTATTCACATCTGCCAGTGAAAGCAACAGCCAGTATGAGTTACGATTTGCCGATTATACCAAGCCTTTTTTTGCTCCTTCACTTTCAGGCTGTTGCCTGATTGTGAGTTCCAGAGCTGTATCGCAGACGGGCGGCTTTGAACCTGCATTTTTCCTGTATCTTGAAGATGTCGATTTTTCACGACGAATTTGTGAGCTTGGGCTAAATATTCTCTATTGTCCTTATTCATTCGTTTACCACGAGTCACAGCGTAAGTCATATAAAAGCTTTCGTTTTTTAATAATGCATATTCAGTCAGCCATTAAATATTTCAATAAGTGGGGCTGGATTTGCGATAAAAACCGCACGATGTTCAATAAGAAGTGCATTCGGGCTCTGCCTGACAAAAAAACAGTGTACTGAAAACGTGTGAGGTTTTTTTAGATGAATGGTATTCCCTTGTTATTGTGCGTGTATTCGAGCCCGGATTACCCTATGCGACTGGCAGCAAACTCTTTTCAAGAGTTCAGACGGTCTATATGATAGGTTACCGCGATAAATATGATGTGAAATTCTACATTACCTTCATGACGTGTTATGCAGGTAGTATCACCCGATCCAGGAGTACATAATGTCTAAGCAACAAATCGGCGTTGTTGGTATGGCCGTGATGGGGCGCAACCTGGCGCTTAACATCGAAAGCCGTGGCTATACCGTTTCCGTTTTCAACCGCTCCCGCGATAAGACCGAAGAAGTGATTGCTGAGAACCCCGGCAAGAAGCTGGTTCCGTATTACACCGTGAAAGAGTTTGTTGAATCCTTAGAAACTCCCCGTCGCATCCTGTTAATGGTGAAAGCGGGCGCTGGCACAGATGCTGCTATTGACTCCCTGAAACCCTATCTGGAAAAAGGCGACATCATTATTGATGGCGGTAACACCTTCTTCCAGGACACCATTCGTCGTAACCGCGAACTGTCTGCTGAGGGCTTTAACTTTATCGGTACCGGTGTGTCCGGCGGTGAAGAGGGCGCGCTGAAAGGTCCGTCCATCATGCCGGGTGGTCAGAAAGATGCGTACGAACTGGTTGCGCCGATCTTGACTAAAATTGCAGCCGTTGCTGAAGATGGCGAGCCCTGTGTGACCTACATCGGTGCTGACGGTGCGGGCCATTACGTTAAAATGGTTCACAACGGCATTGAATATGGCGATATGCAGTTGATTGCAGAAGCCTACTCGCTGCTGAAAGGTGGTCTGAACCTGTCTAACGAAGAGCTGGCCACCACTTTCAGCGAGTGGAATAAAGGTGAGCTGAGCAGCTACCTGATCGACATAACCAAGGACATCTTCACTAAAAAAGATGAAGAGGGTAACTATCTGGTCGATGTGATTCTCGATGAAGCAGCCAACAAAGGTACAGGTAAGTGGACCAGCCAGAGTTCGCTGGATCTCGGCGAACCGCTTTCCCTGATCACGGAATCCGTCTTTGCACGCTATATCTCGTCGCTGAAAGAGCAGCG
>QFQM01000047.1 GCA_003243255.1 Flavobacterium psychrophilum
GTAAATGGTACTACGCAGAAGGTACACATATTATCACATCCGCGGGTAATGGATACAAAAGCGGTAACACCGTTACTGTTAAGGCGTACGGGCGAAATATCGCCATAGGTTTCTTCTTTAGACAGAATTACGTTTATGGCATCACGGCCTTCTTCAACTTCTTTTAAAAGATTAGGAAGATCTTTGTAGGCATCAGGGCCTATAACCATATCTACGATTTTCTCCTCTTCCAGGAACTGACTCTTTAAGCGCTCGGCCATACAGCCTAATACGCCTACTTTCATCCCCGGATTTATTTTTTTTACGGCATTGTAGGTTTCAAGCCTTTTGCGTACCGTTTGTTCTGCTTTATCACGAATAGAACAGGTGTTTACCAATACCAGGTCAGCCTCCTCAATATTCTGGGTGGTATTAAATCCTTCGTTGGCAAGAATCGAAGCTACAATTTCGCTATCAGAAAAGTTCATCTGGCAGCCATAGCTTTCTATGAAAAGCTTTTTCGTATTTCCTTCTTTCTGTTCTAAAACAAGACTTTGGCCTTGTTTGTTCTCTTCAATAATCTTTTCCATAATTCACTCCTGTAGTGCTTAATCAGGTCGCAAAGATAGTATTAATTTCAATATTATGACAAGTTGACAGCCTTAGATGCTAAGATTTAAGAAAGGTTTTAATTTACATTCTACTCCTTAATATATATAGACGATTTCATAAAAAACGGTTTAAAAAAATTGACAAAAAACCAATATTTAAAAAAAACCAATACTTTTGCGACACAAAGAAAAGCAATATGGCAAAGAATTTAGTGATCGTTGAGTCGCCTGCAAAGGCAAAAACCATTGAAAAATTTCTGGGCGCAGGATATCAGGTAGAGTCCAGTTACGGGCACATAGCAGATATCCCTGCAAAAGAAATAGGGGTGGATGTTAATAATGGCTTTAAGCCAAAGTATGAAGTGTCGCCCGACAAAAAAGCTCTGGTAAAAAAACTTAAGGATCTTTCTAAATCGGCTGAGACCGTTTGGCTGGCTTCCGATGAGGACCGCGAGGGTGAGGCTATTGCATGGCACCTGGCGGAAGAGCTGAAACTGGATAAGTCTAAAACAAAAAGGATTGTTTTTCATGAGATCACCAAAACGGCTATTCAGAAAGCAATTGAAAATCCAAGAGATATCAATTACGATCTTGTAAATGCACAACAGGCCCGTAGGGTTTTAGACAGGCTTGTGGGATATGAGCTGTCTCCTGTACTTTGGAAAAAAGTAAAGAGCGGACTATCGGCAGGAAGGGTACAGTCGGTTTCTGTACGTCTTATTGTTGAGCGCGAGCGCGAAATACAAAATTTTAATGCAGAAGCTTCTTATAGCGTAACGGCAGAATTTGTAAACGAAGCAGGTAAGTCTTTTAAGGCGAAGCTGCCTAAAAATTTTGCAACCAAACAGGAAGCTCAGGATTTCCTGAATAAAAATATCGGGTCTATATATAAGGTGTCAGACCTTGAAACCAAGCCGGCAAAAAAATCGCCCGCAGCACCATTTACAACCTCTACGTTACAACAGGAGGCAGCCAGGAAACTATATTTTCCTGTTGGTGTTACCATGATGCTGGCGCAGCGACTTTATGAGGCCGGACTTATTACTTATATGAGAACGGATAGTGTTAACCTTTCTCAGGAAGCTATGGCTGCTGCCGAGGCTGAAATTATCAGGTCATACGGTAAGGAGTTTAGCAAACCAAGAAATTATGCTACTAAAAGCAAAGGGGCGCAGGAAGCTCACGAGGCTATCCGTCCTACAGATATGTCGCGCCATGGGGTGAATATCGATCGTGACCAGGCGAGGCTTTATGACCTTATCTGGAAAAGAACGGTTGCTTCACAGATGAGCGATGCTGAACTTGAACGTACTAACGTAAAGATTGAAGCGAATAATCATAAAGAATTATTTGCTGCATCTGGAGAGGTTCTGATGTTTGAAGGATTCCTGAAAGTATATCTTGAAGGGAATGATGATGAGGATGTGGAACAGGAAGGAATGCTGCCGGCACTAAGAGTAAATGAAAAGCTTTTAAATAATTATATTACCGCTACCGAAAGATTTTCAAGGCCACCTGCACGATATACCGAGGCAGCATTGGTTAAAAAACTTGAAGAACTGGGTATTGGACGTCCGTCTACCTATGCGCCAACTATTTCGACCATTATCAGCAGGAATTATGTTGAGAAAGGAAGTTTTGAAGGGCAGGAGAGAAGGTACAAACAATTGATGCTTAAAGCAGGTGCTGTTTCTGAGCAGGAACTTCATGAGAATGTAGGTTCTGATAAAGGGAAACTTGTTCCTACTGATATAGGTATCATTGTTAATGACTTCCTTGTAAATCACTTTGAGACAATCCTTGATTATAACTTTACCGCTAAGGTAGAGCAGGATTTTGATGAGATTGCTTCAGGTAAAGAGGACTGGACAAAAATGATGAGTGATTTTTACAGTCATTTCCATCCTACTGTAATCAATGTGGAGAAAAATGCTGAAAGAGAATCAGGAGAACGTATTTTAGGTACAGACCCTAAAACAGGTAAACCGGTAAGTGTTCGTTTGGGTAAATTTGGCCCAATGGCACAGATTGGAGATGCAGAGGATGATAACAAACAGTTTGCAAGCCTTTTGCCGGAACAAAATATCGGAACCATTACCCTTGATGAAGTTTTAGGATTGTTTATGCTTCCTAAAAACCTTGGGACATATCAGGGAGAAGAAGTAGAGGTGAATAATGGCCGATTTGGTCCTTATGTACGTTTTGGTGAAGTATTTATTTCGCTACCTAAAGGAGAAGATCCGTTAGATGTGACTTTCGAAAGGGCACAGGAGCTTATCGCTGAAAAACAACAGGCCGATGCACCTATAGGGACATACAAAAACGAACCGGTACAAAAAGGTGTTGGCCGATTCGGGCCATTCATCAAATGGAATGGGATTTTTATCAACGTAAGCAAGAAATATAATTTTGATAAGCTTTCACAGTCTGATATTGTGGAGTTGATCGAAGATAAACTGCAAAAAGATATTGATAAGGTTATCCATAACTGGGAGGAAGAAGGTATCCGTGTAGAAAAAGCACGTTGGGGCCGTTCTGTAATCCTTAAAGGAAAAACCAAAATTGAACTTAATAAAGATGTTGACGCTTCTAAGCTGACGCTTGATCAGGTAAAAGCAATGATAGAGGAAAAGGCTCCGGCAAAGAAAACGGCTGCTAAAAAAGCGACGACTAAAAAACCTGCAGCTAAAAAGAAATAATAAATGGCATTTGATTTTTTACAACCATTGGATGAAGGACTTTTGGAGTTTATTTCCGGAAGTTCGGCGCAGGCTTTAGGTCATAAAACAGATTTTCATGCAGATGGACGATTTCCGGAACTTGAAAACGCTAAAATTGCTATTATTGGCGTTCTGGATAACAGAGGTTCAGATAATAAACGTGAACAGCATATTCATCTTAATTATATAAGGAAAGAACTCTATAGTCTTTTTCCGGGTAACTGGGATAAACAGGTTGTAGATTTGGGTAATATACCAGCAGGAAATTCACAGCAGGATACTTACTTTGCGCTCAAGAGCATTGTTGAAGAGCTTGTGAAATCAGGTGTTTTGCCTGTGGTGATAGGAGGTTCGCAGGATTTGTCATATGCAATGTATCGTGCGTATGATAAGCTGGAGCAGATGGTGAATTTTGTTGCGATTGACAATAAATTTGATTTTGGCAAGCAGGATGATGATCTTTCAGCGTCGTCATATCTTACCCGAATGATAGTGGATGAGCCTAATAATCTTTTCAATTATTCTAACCTGGGGTATCAGACATATTATAATGCGCAGGAAGAGATTGATCTTATTGAAAAGCTATATTTTGATGCTTACCGATTGGGTGAAGTATGCGGAAACCCCGTGATTGCTGAGCCTGTGCTGAGAGATGCAGATTTGGTAAGTATTGATATGATGGCAGTTAAGTCAGGCGATTCAGGAAATATTGTTAAATTTATACCAAATGGTTTTGATGGCAAAGAAATTTGTACATTAGCACGCTATGCAGGGATAAGCGACAAGGTAACCTCTTTCGGGATTTTTAATCACGGAGACAGCCTTCAGGAAGCTGCACTGGTAGCTCAGATCGTATGGTATTTCATCGAAGGGGTACATTATCGTTCAAACGAATATCCTTTTGGGAGCAAAGAGCATTATATTAAATATATTGTGCCTGCCGAAGATGAAGAATTGATTTTTTATAAGAGTGATAAGACGGACAGGTGGTGGATAGAGGTTCCTTTTGTGTCGGATTTTAGCAATAAATTGAAAAGGAATACGTTATTACCGTGTAATCATCAGGATTATTTAAGTGCAACCAACGGTGAATACCCTGAAAGATTATGGAAAGCTCAAAGAAAGAACATTATTTAACATTTTTGCCATAAAAATGGCATATTTTAAACGAAGTGTTGAATAGTTTACTTTTTGTTTAGGTTTTTTTAATAAAAAAATTGTTTTTTTAAAAATAAATAAATAGGTTTACGCCCTTAAAAATAGAATTACATTAATAACCCAATTTTATGAAGAAGTTCATTGCATTAACAGCAACTTTATCATTTTTAATCAGCTGTGGTTCCAGTGACCGAGGGGAACTGGTAGGAGTTAAAGGCAGAAAGTGGAGGCCTGAAAAGCCTTATGGTATGGCTTTGATTCCTGGTGGCGCTTACATTATGGGTAAGTCGGATGACGACTTAGCTAATGTACAGGATGCTCCTACAAAAACGGTAACTGTTCGTTCTTTTTACATGGACGAGACGGAAATTACCAATAGCGAGTACCGTCAGTTTGTTCAATGGGTTAAAGACTCTACAATCAGAACAAGGTTAGCTATTCTTGCAGATGAGCAGGGACAGAAGCCTGGTGCTGGTGGAATTGGAGAATTTGCGTTCAAAGATCAGGAGGCTACGGAAGATCAGTCGGCTTATGACAAATATATGTATGAGAATTATTACAGTATTGGTACTGACGACGATATTTATGCCGGTAGAAAGCTAAACCATAAGGCTAAGCTTATTACTGATCCGCAGAAATATCCGGATGAGTACTATGTAGAGGTAATGGATTCTATGTATCTTCCTGAGACGGAATCATACAATGGTTTAAGGACTATTGATGTTTCTAAATTGGTGTTCCGTTATTCTTGGATGGATATTCAGGCTGCTGCAAAAGACAAGTCTACTAAGAATACAAGGGCTAAGAGAAGTAAATATATGAGACACGAGCAGGTTCAGGTATATCCGGATACTACGGTGTGGATTAAAGACTTCGCTTATTCATATAATGAGCCTATGCATAATGACTACTTCTGGCATGAGGCTTATGGAGAGTATCCTGTAGTGGGTGTAACATGGCAAAAAGCTAAAGCTTTCTGTGCTTGGAGAACACTTTACAAAAATGCTTACCAAAAAGATAAAAAGAGACAGTTTGTAAACTCATTCCGTTTACCAACTGAGGCAGAGTGGGAATTTGCTGCAAGAGGCGGTCTTCAGTCGGCTACTTTCCCTTGGGGAGGTCCTTATGCTAAAAACGACAGAGGTTGTTTCCTTGCTAACTTTAAACCAAACAGAGGTGACTACGCTGCTGACGGTGCTCTTTATACTGTAGAGGCTCGTTCATTCGATCCGAATGATCACAACCTTTATAATATGGCTGGTAACGTATCAGAGTGGACTGACTCTTCTTACGATGCATCTTCTTATGAGTATGTTTCTACTATGAACCCTAACGTTCCTGATCTTGCTAACAAACGTAAAGTTATCCGTGGCGGATCTTGGAAAGATGTAGCTTACTTCCTTCAGGTGAGCAGCAGGGATTGGGAATATGCGGATTCTGCAAGAAGCTACATTGGTTTCAGAACTGTACAGGATTACATGGGTACACAAAATACCTCTAACGAATAATTTTAACCAACTCGAATTTTTTTTTGAATATTTAAATTAATTAACTTAACTAAAAACTAAAAATTATTTATTATGGCACTACCTAAAAGAGTTATGAACATGGCCTATGGTCTTGGAGCGGCAGTTGTAATCGTTGGAGCTCTATTCAAATTGATGCACTGGCCTGGTGCGAGCGCGATGCTTATCATTGGTCTTGGCGCTGAAGCTTTCATCTTCGCAATCTCTGCATTTGATGCACCTGAAAAAGATCTTGACTGGTCTTTAGTTTACCCGGAACTTGCTGGTGGTGAAGCTAAAAAGAAAGAGGCTAAAAAAGAAAACCCTGCTGAAGCTCAAGGTCTTCTGTCTCAAAAACTTGACAACCTATTAAAAGAAGCTAAAATTGATGGTGCTCTTATGGAAAGCCTAGGAAACAGTATCAAAAACTTCGAATCTGCTGCTAAAGGAATTTCTCCAACAGTTGATTCAATCGCTTCTCAGAAAAAATACAGCGAAGAAATGTCTCAGGCTGCAGCTCAGATGGAGTCTCTAAACAGTCTTTACAAAGTTCAGTTAGAGAGTGCTTCTCGTAACGCTGAAGCTAACAAAGAAATCGCTGACAACGCTGCTAAACTAAAACAAGAGATGGCAAACATGACTCAGAACATCGCGTCTCTAAACAATGTTTACGGTGGTATGCTTTCTGCTATGGGTAACAGAGCTTAATAATTAGTTACTATATATTTTAACACTAAAACCAAAAAGATAACTAATTAGAAATGGCAGGAGGAAAATTAACCCCTAGGCAAAAGATGATTAACCTGATGTATCTGGTTTTCATCGCGATGTTGGCCCTAAACATGTCGAAAGAAGTACTTTCAGCTTTCGGCTTGATGAACGAACAATTTGAGTCTTCTAACGTAGAGACTACTAAAAATAACGAGGCTTTATATGGAGCTCTTGTGCAAAAAGCGGCTGAGAATCCTGCTTTTAGCGCTGCAAAAGCAGTGTCTGAAAAAGTTAAAGGTATCTCTGCTGAATTCAACGACTATCTTGAAGGCCTGAAAGGTGATATCACTAAAGATGTTGAGAAAGATCCAAACGGAAAGCTTCCTTATGAGGCGATGGATAAAGGAGACAAAATCGATGAGCATTGGTTTGAAGGTGACGGTTACTCTAAAAAAGGTAAAGAAATCGTTGCAAGAATCGAGCAATATAAAGCTGATATGAAAGCTGCTATCGGAAACGATGTTAAGTATGCTGCTATCAACAGAGAGCTTGATTCTAAATTCAGTACTGCTGATGTAAAAGATGGTGAAGGTGTGACTAAAAAATATCTTGACTACCACTACAAAGGTTTCCCTTCAATCGCTTCTTTAACTAAGCTTTCTGCTATGCAGAACAACGTTAAAGTAATGGAGGCTAACGTATACAACCTTGCTCTTGGTAAAGCGGCTATCGAAGCTACTTCAATGAAAAACTATACAGCTTTAGTTGTTCTTGATAAAAACGCTTACTTCCAGGGTGAGAAAGTTACTGGTAAAGTTGTTCTTGGTCGTTATGATGAGAATACAAAACCAGTTTCATTCAACGGTCCTGGTAAAATTGAAAACGGTCAGGCTGTGATCAACCTTACTGCTGGAAATGTTGGTGAGCAGAAAATTGGTGGTGAATTCGTATTCCTTGAGGATGGTAAAAAAGTGCCATTGAAATTTGAAGGTAAATATGTAGTTGTACCTAGGCCAAACTCTGCAACTATTGCAGCTGATAAGATGAACTCTGTTTACCGTGGTGTTGAAAACCCAATGACAGTTTCATTTGCTGGTGTTCCTGATACTGATGTTAAAGCTTCTGCACCTGGTGCCTGGAGAAACACTGGTAAAGGTAAATATAGCTGGAATGTAACTAACGTATCTGGTACTACTGCTAAGATTCAGGTTACAGCTAAGCTTTCTGATGGTAAATCAGTTACTGATATGAAAGAATTCAACGTTCGTCCTATCCCTGCTCCGGTACCGGAAGTTAGAGGTAAGAGAACTTCTGCAAAAGGTAACAAAAATGACCTTTCATCTTCAACGATTAACGTAGCGTTCCCTGACTTCGTATTCGATGTTAAAACTACAGTTAAATCATTTGAGGTGTTTGTATCTGGTTCAGGTACAATGGTATGTCAGGGTAACAGATTCAGTGCTCAGGCACTTGCTGCAATCGCTAAATGTAAAAGAGGTGATGTAGTAGTTATCAGCCGAATTGAAACTAAAGTTGACGGTGCAGGTGCTTATATGCCACCACCATCAGGTTCTTTCACTTGGGAAGTACAATAATTTGATTTAAAAGAACGTTTTTCTTTTACAGTATAAAATTAAAATAATGAATAGCAGAAATTTTTTATTAGCGGCTCTATTTTTTGCAGGTGTAACTACATCTTTTGCCCAGTCAAACTTGCTTAATGCAAAGACGCCGGATGAAATAGGTAAAAAAACCGCTGAGCAGGACTCATTAGATAATGATAAACCGCTACCTTACGGTTATGTGGGAGATAGGGATGTTTTGCTTGCCAGAAAAGTTTGGGAAGTAATCGACCTTGATCAAAGGATTAACTTTCCCATGTATTTTCCTGTTGAGGATAATATAGGCGATGATAGAAGGTCACTATTCAGTGTTTTAATGACTGCTATCAAAGACGGTCAGTTGACTGAAGTGTATGACGATTCATACTTTACCCTTAAAAAGACAGGCGATGATATCCAGTCTTCATTCTACTTCAAAGAGCTTAACGACTATGGTCGTGAAATTCTTAACCAGAACCCTGGTAAAACTGAAGATGATCTTAAGGCTAAAGGTGTTTTAACTGCAGAGCACTATACAACTTCTGAGCTAAACGGTGCAGACGTATCTAAATATAAGATCGTTGGTACCTGGTACTTTGATAAGAGACAAGGTGAGATGAAATACAGAATCCTTGGAATTTGTCCAATGGCTGTAGATGCTCTTACTAAGTTAAGACAAGGGTCTGAAGCAGAACCAATCGAGCTTTTCTGGGTATTCTACCCCGGAGCGAGAGATGTGCTTCACAAAGCGAAGGCTTTCAACGAGAAAAACTCAGCGTTGCCTATCACTTTCGACCACTTACTTAATTCAAGACGTTTCACTGCTGTTATTGTTAAAGAAGAGAACGTTTATGGAGACAGGCTTATCGAAGACTACATGAAAGATAACTCTCAGATGCAGCTTCTTGAGGCTGAGCGTATCAAAGATAAGATACGTAACTTTGAGCAGGACATGTGGAACTACTAAGAAGTTATTCTTCCAATAATATTAAAAACTCTTACCCTCGTGGTAAGAGTTTTTTTATTTTTACACCATGAAAGATTTCATTATCGTCGGGGAAGGAATTGCAGGAATTAGCTTTGCTGAAACCGCTCTGCTCAGTAATAAAACATTTACGGTTATCAGTGATAAATCACAGAACTCATCTTACGTAGCTGCCGGATTATATAATCCGGTTATATTAAAACGCTTCAGCCTCCCTCAGGATGCTGCTGTACATTTGGAGTACATGGGGCCTTTTTATGAAAGAATCGAAAATCGGCTTGGCGTAAAGTTTGATATAAGCCTCCCTGTTTTAAGGAAGTTTGCTTCTGTGGAGGAACAGAATAATTGGTTTCAGGCGGCGGACAAACCGGCTCTTGAACCGTTTCTTTCTCCTGAAGTTCTGCACACGGATTATCCGGGATTACCGGCAGAGTTTGGTTTTGGTAAAGTAATGCATACAGGTTATGTAGATACGGATACTTTGCTGGACACCTATCACGATTTTCTTAGTGCAAACGGATGGTTAATGCAGGAAACATTTGAACATGATGCATTGCAGGTGCATGATGATCATGTTAGTTATAAGGGCATAGATGCCCGCGATATAGTATTTGCTGAAGGCTTTGGTATTCATGCTAATCCTTATTTTAAGCATTTGCCGTTAGACGGAACCAAAGGTGAGTTGCTTCTTATAAAAGCACCGGATCTTAAGCTTGATGTAGCCGTTAATGCGAGCGTATTTATATTGCCGATGGGTAACAATCTATTTAAGGTGGGAGCGACTTATGAATGGTATGATAAAACGTCAACTCCTACTCAGGCAGGTAAAGACGAGCTTGTAGAAAGGCTGAATGAACTGATTAATTGTGACTATGAAATTATTGAACATTTAGCGGGTATACGTCCTACTGTAAAAGACAGGAAACCACTAATAGGTACGCATCCGCAATACAAAAGGGTTCATTTACTGAATGGTTTGGGTACGCGTGGGGTTATGCTCGGGCCTTCAATGGCTAAAGAACTTTACGAATCTATTGTTTCAGGCAATCCTGTCAGGAGAGAAGTCGGGATTCAGAGATTTAAGAATCTTTAAATCTTTTCCAGTCCTTATCATAGCTTACAAAAAAGTTTATCCAGATGTTTCGGGATATCCTCATTATCCACGGCATAAGAATTATAAGGCCAGCAACAATACTGATGAATGCGGTTTTAAGGTTAGTGCCAATAAATGAGAAACAAATAATAAAGATGGCAATGCTGATAGCAACACCAAGGCCATAACTTACATACATGGCGCCAAAGTAAAATGAAGGCTCAATTTTGTAAGGCTGCCCGCAATGGCTGCATCGCTCATGCATTTTATATATTTTTGCCAGTTTGAAGGGGTTTTTATCAATATACATACTTTCTTCGTGGCATCGGGGACAGGTTCCTGTTAAAATGCTATATAGTTTGGATCCTTTTTTTAACATTTGCAAAAAATTTGTTGTTACACAAATTTACGATTAATAAGATATAAGAATAATGCTTAACATACATAATTTATCAGTTTCTTTCGGAGGGACATATTTGTTTGAGGAAGTTACTTTCAGGCTTGGTGCCGGAGACAGGGTTGGCCTTGTTGGAAAGAATGGTGCAGGAAAATCGACCATGCTGAAAATACTTTCAGGTGAACAGCAATATGACTCGGGTGTGATTGCTACTGAAAAAGAGATTAAGATCGGTTTCCTTAAACAGGATATTGATTTCGTTAAAGGGCGTACTGTTCTTGAAGAAGCATATCAGGCTTTCGTAGAAATCAAGAAGGCAGAAGAAAAGATCGACAAGATCAATCATCAGCTGGCTACCCGTACCGATTATGAAAGTGCCGAATACTCTCAGCTGATTGAAGATTTGAGCGATGTAACGCATCACTATGAGATTCTTGGCGGATATAATTATGTTGGCGATACTGAGAAAATATTATTAGGACTTGGTTTTAAGCGCGAAGATTTTGATAAAGCAACCGATACCTTTTCAGGAGGATGGCGTATGCGTATCGAATTGGCAAAATTGCTGCTTCAGTATAATGATGTACTGCTTCTGGATGAGCCTACCAACCACCTTGATATCGAGAGTATCATCTGGTTGGAGTCTTTCTTAAGGACCTATCCGGGGGTAGTGGTTATCGTATCGCACGATAAGATGTTCCTGGATAATGTTACCAACCGAACTATAGAGATATCGTTAGGTAAGGCCTACGATTTTAGTAAGCCATATTCGCAATACCTTGAATTAAGACAGGAACTTAGAGAGAAACAGCTTGCAACACAAAAGAATCAGGAAAAGAAAATCGAGCAGACTGAAAAGCTGATTGAGAAATTCAGGGCAAAGGCTTCTAAGGCTTCAATGGCGCAATCGCTTATCAAAAAACTTGATAAGGTAGAACGTATAGAAGTTGATGAAGATGATAACTCGGTAATGAATATATCATTCCCGGTTTCAATTACACCGGGTCGTGTGGTTGTTGAAGCCGAACATGTCACGAAAAAATACGGGGAGAAAACCATCCTTAAAGATATTGACCTTCTTGTTGAACGCGGTAGCAAGATTGCTTTTGTGGGACAGAATGGCCAGGGAAAATCTACACTGATCAAAGCGATTACTAAAGATATCGATTATCAGGGTGTAATTAAGCTGGGTCACAATGTACAGTTAGGTTATTTTGCCCAGAATCAGGCCGAATATCTTGATGGCGAAATTACGCTTCTTGAAACGATGGAAAATGCTGCTACTGATACCAATCGCTCGAAAGTGCGCGATATGCTGGGTGCTTTTCTTTTTAGGGGCGATGATGTAGAGAAAAAGGTAAAAGTGCTTTCTGGAGGTGAAAGAAACCGTCTGGCGCTTTGTAAACTGCTTCTTCAGCCGATCAACGTACTTGTAATGGATGAGCCTACGAACCACCTTGATATTAAATCAAAGAACGTTTTAAAAGCTGCACTACAGAAGTTTGAAGGTACGTTGTTGCTTGTGTCTCACGACAGGGATTTTCTTCAGGGTATGAGTAATATCGTTTACGAATTCAAAGACCAGAAGATAAGGGAATATCTTGGAGACATTAATTTCTATCTTGAGCAGCGCAATATGCAGAATATGCGTGAGGTTGAGAAAAGAGATGTAGTTGTAAAAGAAAAAGAGAAGGAAGCTCCAAAGAAACAGGTTTCCTACGAGGATCAGAAAAAAAATAAAACCCTGCAAAACAGGTTAAGTAAAATTGAAAGCCAGATTGCTGAAGTGGAAAAGCAAATTCAGCATGATGATAAACTTTTAGCCGGAGATTATGAAAAGCTTATGGCTGATGCCGCTTTCTTTACGGCTTATGAGAATAAGAAAAAGGAACTTGACAAACTTATGAAAGACTGGGAACAGGTTCAGGAAGATATAGAGAACGCATAAAAAATCCCGCATCTGCGGGATTTTTTATGGAGTTTTGATTTCAACTTCAGCTTTTTTCTTAGAAATGATTACGTTGTTCTTCGCTTCACCATTCTTGTTTTGTACACTGATGCCATCATTACTTACGCTAACCGAAGTTCCGTCAGGATCTTCTTGTGTTTTCTCAACAGTAACATTAGTTGTAGTTGTTTTAGTCTGAGGTTCCGGTGCGGGTGGTGGAGCCGGGTCTTCTACTGGTGGTGGAGCCGGCGGTGGAACAGGTTCTTCTTTCTTTTTGCAGGATGCCATAAGCAGTATGGCAAGCCCTGACATAACAATTAACTTTTTCATGGTCGTGAGTGTTACTAGGTTTATATGTTAAAATTACAGTTTTTGAAAATAGATAAATCTATAAATAACTTAACTTTAAGATATTAACCCAATGCGTTTAGAATGTTCTATGGCTTCCTTGCTATCTTTAAAATAACAGGTTGCAACACCCATTGCTTCCATGTTTTTAATTGCCCTTACGGCCTTTTCCTTTTTAATGTGTCCTGTTTGCCGTATGTAAACTGCCTTTACTGTAACGGGGAATATTTTGCATACATCCTCATATAAAAACGGATCGTGCTGAGAATCATCGCCAAGCAGTGTATATTGCAGGTGAGGATAGAATTCCAGTATGTGTTTTATCTTGTCGAATTTATGTCCGTGATTTCCCCTGCCGGTTACCAAAAAATCCATGAGGCTTGTTTTTATGTCTTTCAGAAGCATAACGGCTCTGGGTAGCTGATGTTTTTCGGTAAACTTTACAATGAACTTATACAGGTTCCATTCGCTGCTTGAGACATAAAAAAAAGCATTCTGTTCATCTTTCTTATTTCTGCCGGCTGTACTCAGTGCCTGGTAATGAGGTACTACATCCTGAAAAATCTTTCGGTCATTTACATTTCTGAAAAGAAGGATGTATATCTTTTTAAAAAGATTCCGGGTATGTGAAACCAAAAAGGTGTCATCAATATCAGATATGAATCCGAGATTGCCTTCATGTGGCCTTATAAAGCTTCCTTTTTCGATAATCTCTTCTCCTTCGTGATAAGTACTCACATAATAATCCATCCAGCCATGTCCGGCTCTTTCTTTTTCTTTTAGTGGGATGCAAAACTTGAAGTAACCATCGTCCAGTGCTTTGGTGTGTATTTTTATTCCGTTGTGTTCCAGGTAAACGTCGGCATTCGCAATGGTTTTTATCCGGAATACTTTCAGGACTGATTTAGCATTTTTGAAACGTTTCTTCTCAAATTCATAATTTCCAGCAGCAGATGTCCTTACAACATGGCCAAAAACAATAAGCTCTTCTTCGTTAGCATAACCTCGATATAGTTTTAGGATGGGCTTCATGAAATTTTATAAATTTGATAAGAGTTTGGATATTTCAATTTATCTAAATTTAGTGAAAAAAGTAAGATGGCTCCCTTAAAGAAATGTTTATTGGTTGTTAATCCCATATCAGGCGGAAATGATAAGGGCGAATTGGTTGATGTTGTTACGGAATATGCCCGCGATAAAAATATAGAGCTGATCTTGTTTGAAACTACAGGTAATGATGATGAAAAGTCTATTCATCAGCTTTATAAAGAACATAAGCCGGAGCGTATACTGGTGGCCGGTGGTGACGGTACGATTAAAATAGTAGCAGAAGCGGTTGAAAAACACGATGTTGTTATTGGCGTATTGCCTGCCGGATCGGCAAATGGATTGTCTGTTGACCTGAAATTGTCTGTTGACCTTAAAGAGAATCTTGATATCGCTTTTGGTGATTCTGTTATGGAAATGGATATGGTTTCCATCAACGGCAAAAAGAGCCTTCACTTAAGTGATATTGGGGCCAATGCCGAACTCATACGTAATTATGAGAACAGTAACATAAGAGGGAAATTAGGTTACGGATTACAGGCTATAAATACCCTCACTGAACTTGATGATCCTTTTGAGGTTACGATTAAGGCCAATAATGTGACGCTTACAACCGAAGCCAGGATGGTTGTAATTGCCAATACCCAAAAATATGGAACCGGAGTTACCATTAATCCTGTCGGGGTGATGGATGATGGTAAATTCGAGATTGTTATACTAAAGAGCCTGAATATATTTCTTATCGGAAAGATACTCACAGGTAATATGCCGGTTGATGCTAATGAAGATGTCGAGATAATTTCGACGGACGAGGCTCTTGTGACCACGAACAGGCCTGTTAGCTTTCAGATAGATGGTGAATACTGCGGTGAAGAGGAACGACTCGAAATCAGGATACTGCACCGACAGATGCTCGTAGCAGTTCCGTAACTATTTGAAAGGGTTACGCTCTTTCCATTCAACTTTTGGGTCGAAATAAGGGAATAGTTTTGACATGAAAAGATTGATAAAGGGGTTGGTGTGCTTAATGATGCCGTAAACCTTTTCTGTCCTGGCACCTACTGAACTTTTGATTTCCATTGCTGAGCGCGCAAATACAACATGTTTGAACTGCTTTTTTATGGCATAGCTCACCATGTCGTAAAGCATATTAAGATACAACATCTTTTCTTTCTGGATCTTGTCGTCATAACCTAAAAAGTAGGTGTCCATGTCACAGCCATTACGGATAAGCGTACTAAAGCCCACAAGTTCGTTATTTATAAAGTAGCCGTAAAAGAAGAAGTTTTCCTGTAACTGCTGCTTAAAAAACTCAAAATGGTTTTCGGGTAAATGAAAGGTATTAAAAGAAGCATTTTTGGCAACCGTCATGTACAGGTCGTGAATCCTCTTTTCCTGCGTTTTTATTTCGTTTTGGGTAAGTTTCCTTTTTTCAACGCCTTCAGCTTTTTTGCGGGCACGGTTGTATTGGGTGCGGTATTTGGTGTTCAGGTCAGATAGATAATCATCGATAGATGTCCATGATTCTTTAATGTCAAATATCATGTTGGGCTGCGTGCAAAACTGATAATAGCCTTTAAATCCTGCTGATTTAAAATCAGGAAGCTCATTGTTGTTGAAATCTTTTATTGCCAGCAGATTGATATGGATGCATTTTTTTCTGTACTCACGTTTCATTTGTTTCAGGACCTTAAGCATTAATTGCAAAGCCTCAGATTCGGTGATCTCATCGTTTAGCAGATAAGCGTTCTGTCCTGTAAGCATATTGTTCCCTATAACAAGTATATGTGATGAAAATTTTCTGAAAACGTAGTCCTTGAGACAGAATCCCTTTTTTTCTTCGACAAAAGTATTGATGTCCCAAAGATTAATATACTGTCCTAAAGCAATTCCGCATAGTTTATTCTCTTTAAAAAGCCCAATGAAATGACATTCCATATTTTCAGGAGCTGCTTTTTCAAGGATTGAAAGATAGGCGGAAGAAAGAAATATATTCTTTTCGGAAATAGTATCCCAGTCTTCAGGCAGGGCTGCTGAAGCTGAATATATACGAAATGATAAGTCTGGTTTCAATGAGATAATGTTGGTACTGCTTTACAAACGCGCAGCAAATATACAGATGACGAGCGGTATGTTGTTTTGTTACAAAGTTCTGTTTACTTTGTTCTGAAGTCCTGTTGGCAAAATCATAAAAAGAATAAATCTCCCGAAGGAGATTTATCGTGAAATTATTTAGTTTTCCCAGGCGCAGATAATACCTCCCATAATGGTAAAGCATACGATGAAATAGCCACCATTGATAAGGATGTACTTCCAGCTTTTTCTTTCAAAAAGGGAATTGATACCTACTAATGGCAATGCAAGAAAAAGTCCTGTCATAAATCCGTGAAGTGCACCATGTTTGAAGGTTCTGTACGCCGTACCATAATCAGCCATAAAAGCTCCATACGAAGCCTTTACGCTTGCAGCTGTAGGATCACCGCCAATCATTCCTGATGCTCCCCATTGATGGATAACCAGAAACTGAAGGATAAAAGCGATCATAAAAGAGAAAAGGATGGTAAGTCCGAATACTTTAAACATATTGGCACCTTTCGCTTTTTCTTCGGTCATTCCGGTTTCATTCATCCAGATCGTTCCGAAAACTTTAGGGTTATACCAAATAAAGCCTACGGGCAATGTTGATAATGCGGCTACAAGAATAGCCAGAAAGTTGATTTGCATAGTTGTTTTGTTTTAGTGTTTGGTATAACAAATTTATATTTTTTTGTGAACCAATATCTAAAAAATGAATAATTACTTCTTTTTACCGGTGAATTTTGTAAAATTCCAAAAAGGCCTTCGTTTCAGGTAATTAAGGTTAGCATCGTTGCTATAGGCTTCACGTTCAAAGCTTATGTTTTGATAGGCTTCTTTTTTATCCTTGTACACAATCAGCCGGATAAGGTATTCGGAAACATACCATATATAAAAAGGAATTATAAGCATTTCTGCCTGTTGGCGAAGATGAATCCGTTCGTGATTAATGAGTTTATGGTTGTCCTTCATCCTTTTGTCACGTAAAATGATAAAAGGGAATAACGCCATGCCGGCATATCCTTTAGGGATTAAATATTTAGATGCAATTACTATCATTAAATGTAAAGTTCATAAATTTGCGCGTATGACAGGGCAAAATTCTGAAAATAAATTAACCGAAGGCGAAGATTACTATCTTTCACCGGAAGGCTACAAGGTATTTACCGAAAAATTTCATTTGAAACGCGGTTACTGCTGTAAAAGCGGATGCCGCCATTGCCCGTACGGTTACGATAAGAAAACAGGAACATTTAAAAAGTAAGCAGTGGTCAGTGATCAGTTAGCAGTATCTGCGACTGAACACTGGATACTGAACACTGAACACTATAAGATATGACATTTCAGGAACAGATTCAGGAAGGGATCCCTTCGGTTTTACCGGCTGTTAAGCCCTATGAAACGGACATAAACCATGCTCCGAAGCGTAAAGAGATTTTAACTGCTGATGAAAAGAAACTGGCGCTTCGCAATGCGCTTCGTTATTTTGATGCACAGCACCATGCGGAGCTGGTAAAAGAATTCTCTGAAGAATTGGAAAAATACGGACGTATCTATATGTACCGTCTTCGTCCTGATTACAGAATGTATGCAAGGCCAATTGATGAATATCCGGGTAAATCTACCCAGGCGAAGGCCATCATGCTGATGATACAGAACAACCTGGATTATGCCGTAGCGCAGCACCCGCACGAACTTATTACCTATGGTGGTAACGGAGCGGTATTTTCGAACTGGGCGCAGTACAGGCTTACCATGAAATACCTGAGCGAAATGACCGACGAACAAACGCTGGTTATGTATTCAGGCCATCCTATGGGATTGTTCCCTTCGCATAAAGAGGCACCAAGAGTAGTAGTAACTAATGGTATGATGATACCTAATTACTCTAAACCGGATGATTGGGAAAAATTCAATGCGCTTGGTGTGACCCAATACGGCCAGATGACTGCAGGTAGTTATATGTATATAGGTCCTCAGGGGATTGTGCATGGTACTACAATCACTGTTCTTAACGGTGGAAGAAAAATTTCTAAAAATGGAGAAGGCCTTGAAGGCAAAGTGTTTGTTACTTCAGGACTTGGAGGTATGAGTGGTGCTCAGCCCAAAGCAGGTAATATTGCAGGCTGTATCACGGTTTGTGCCGAGGTTAACCCTAAAGCGGTACACACACGTCATTCTCAGGGATGGGTGGATGAAGTGATAACCGACGTTGACGCACTTATAAAGAGAGTAGAGTTGGCAAAAGCCAATAAAGAAGTAGTTTCGATAGCTTACCAGGGTAACGTGGTAGAGGTTTGGGAAGCTTTTGATAAACATAATATTTATGTAGATCTTGGTAGCGACCAGACTTCGCTGCACAATCCGTGGGCTGGTGGTTATTACCCTGTAGGTCTTTCGTTAGAAGAATCTAATGCTATGATGGCTGAGAATCCTGAACTTTTCAAAGAGAAAGTACAGGAGTCATTACGTCGTCAGGCGGCTGCCATAAACAAGCATACTGCAAAAGGAACCTATTTCTTTGATTACGGAAATGCTTTCCTTTTAGAGGCATCGCGTGCAGGAGCCGATATTATGGCGGCTAACGGTATTGACTTTAAATATCCGAGCTATGTTCAGGATATTATGGGGCCAATGTGTTTTGATTACGGATTTGGGCCATTCCGTTGGGTATGTGCTTCAGGTAAACCCGAGGATTTAGCCAAAACAGATGCTATTGCTGCTTCAGTATTGGAAGAAATGGCTAAAACGGCTCCCAATGAGATCAAACAACAAATGCAGGACAATATTAAATGGATACACGGTGCACAGGAGAACAAACTTGTAGTGGGTTCTCAGGCACGTATATTATATGCCGATGCGCAGGGTAGGATAAACATTGCTGAGGCATTCAATAAAGCGATTGCTAAAGGCGAGATAGGCCCTGTAGTTTTAGGACGTGACCATCATGATGTATCGGGTACAGATTCTCCGTATCGTGAAACCTCTAATATATATGACGGTTCACGCTTTACAGCAGATATGGCCATTCATAATGTTATCGGAGACAGCTTCCGTGGGGCAACCTGGGTGAGCATCCATAACGGTGGTGGCGTAGGCTGGGGAGAGGTTATAAACGGCGGATTTGGTATGGTTCTTGATGGTTCTCCGGAGGCGTCAAGGCGTTTAGAATCAATGCTTTTCTGGGATGTGAATAACGGAATCGCACGCCGAAGCTGGGCAAGGAATGAAGAAGCTGTTTTTGCTATAAAAAGAGCTATGGAAGTTCAGCCGCTGCTAAAGGTAACATTGCCAAATATCGTTGACGACGCTTTACTGGGCTAGATAATGGCGAAAGTTAATTATCTGCGCATTGTTTTTAATTGCTATGAACCATTAACTTTTAAAATTATGAAGACTGTAAAATTGCTCTCGTTACTGTTTATAACAGCTATAGCTGCTTCGTGCAGTTCTGTAACGGTAAACTCGGATTATGATGATGCTACCGACTTTACGCAATATAAAACCTATGGCTTTTTTGATAAGGCTATAGAAAAGGCTGAAATATCCGATCTTGACAAAAAGAGGATAATTAACGCAATTGATGCTGAGTTCCAGAAAAAGGGATTTACAAAAAGTGATAATCCTGCTGTACTGGTCAACTTTTTTACTAAAGCCAATAAAGAGGTTAACGTAAACCAATGGGGTTACGGAGCCGGCTTTGGCTGGGGTTGGGGATATGGCTGGGGCTGGGGAGGCCCGGGCTACTGGGGTGGAAACTATACCACAGTAACGGAGTCTACTGAAGGAACTCTGTTTATAGATATTGTAGATACCAATAAAAAAGAGTTGGTATGGCAGGGGGTAGGCAGAGGGGTACTGACCCTGGACCGTGAAAAGAAACAGGCAAGGATCAATGAGTTTGTTGCCGAGATCATGAAGCAATATCCTCCACAGAAGAAAACGAAATAAGACAAATAGAATCCGGGTTTTTAGCCCGGATTTTTTATTCGTGAAATTTTTAAGAAAATATATAATAAAACATTGTTAAAGCACGTTATGTAGTTACTGTTTTAATCAATTGTTATTTCAATTATTACTTTGTTTCTGTTTGCCACGGCTCCGGCCGTGGCTTTGCTTTTTAAATCCTGACTAATTTTTAACATCACTCTAAAAATTAGAGTAATTAAAATATATATTTTACATTTTGTTAATGTTCTGTGAGAAATTCGTAATTTTACCTCTAAATAATGTTTGTACAAGATGAATGCACCTATTGAGAGCAATCCGTTGATCGACAGGCTTCCGAAACACCTGAAGCAGTTTATAAAACCTCAGGACTATGACGACTATACCCCAATAAACCAGGCGGTATGGCGCTATGTTATGCGTAAGAATGTAGACTACCTTAGCAAGGTAGCGCACAGTTCATATCTTGACGGGCTTAAGAAAACGGGCATCGAAATAGATAACATCCCAAGCATGTATGGCATGAACAGGATTTTAAAGGAGATAGGCTGGGCTGCCGTAGCGGTAGATGGCTTTATTCCACCCAATGCATTCATGGAATTTCAGGCATACAATGTACTTGTTATTGCTTCGGATATTCGTCAGTTAGAGCATATAGAATATACACCGGCTCCGGATATCATCCACGAAGGGGCAGGGCATGCACCTATTATTGCCAACCCTGAATATGCTGAATATTTAAGACGTTTTGGAGAGATAGGATGTAAAGCAATTTCTTCGGCTCATGATTATGAGATATATGAAGCTATCCGTTTACTGTCAATTTTAAAAGAAGCTGAGGGTACACCACAGGAGGAAATCGATGCTATTGAAAAAAAGGTAGATGAATTGCAGAATGCAGTTGTTGAACCTTCGGAAATGGCGCTTATCCGTAACCTGCACTGGTGGACGGTTGAGTACGGACTTATAGGGACTGTTGAAGATCCTAAGATATATGGTGCAGGATTGCTTTCATCAATTGGAGAGAGCGCATGGTGTATGACTGACAATGTAAAGAAAGTTCCTTATAACATTGATGCTGCTTATCAGGGATTTGATATCACCAAACCACAGCCACAACTTTTTGTAACGCCTGACTTTGCTTATCTGAGCCTTGTGCTTGAGGAGTTTGCCAATAAAATGGCATTGCGTACAGGAGGTCTTAGCGGTGTACAGAAACTGATAAAGTCTAAAGCATTAGGTACAATTGAGCTCAGTACCGGAATTCAGATTTCGGGTGTGTTTACCAATGTAATAGAAAACGAAGGTAAACCGGTATATATACAGTCAACCGGTAAAACGGCATTATCATACAGGGAGAAAGAACTTGTCGGTCATGGTATATCATACCATGCTGAAGGTTTTGGTAGTCCGGTAGGAAAACTGAAAGGTATTAATCTTTCGGTGGAAGATATGAGCCCGCGCGACCTGATGGCATACGATATTTATGAAGGTAAACGTGTTACCCTTGAATTTGAGGGAGATATTATTGTAAGTGGTGAAATCATCACGGGTACAAGGAATATTCAGGGTAAGATCATTATCATCAGCTTTAAGGACTGTACGGTTACTCATGGCGATACAGTACTATTCCAACCGGAATGGGGTATTTATGATATGGCGGTAGGTAAAAAAGTGGTTTCTGCTTTTTCAGGCCCTGCAGACGTGAACAGTTTTGACCTTGTAACGCACGTTCCTTCAAGTAAAACCATTAAAGCTAAAAAATCGGCTGAGCGGGAAGATCTTGAAAGCCTCTACCTTAATGTGAGGAATATCCGTGAAGGAAAAAGCGCTAAAGAAAACTTTGGCAGCATTTTTGCTTCAGTAAAAGAAAGACATGGAAACGATTGGCTGCTTTCGGTAGAAATTGCTGAGCAGGCACATAAAAATAATAATCAGGAATTATTGCAGGAAGTTATGCTGCACCTGGATGCCGTTAAAAAGAAACGCCCTGAAGTGGCACACCTTATTGATGGCGGATTAGAGCTTATTTTTGAAAAAGAGAAAGTTTCTTAATTACTAAAGAGTGCGAAAGCGCTCTTTTTTTATTTTACATTAATACATTAATGGTCTGGTCATTTACTGTTTCGCCATTATATTCAAGTTTCCAGCCCATAGTATTGGTCAGGATAAGTATTTTGGATAACTCACTTATCAGTCTGTTTTGCGCATTGGATTTTAATGTAGATTTCTCAATCTTCTTGCGAAGGCTTTCCTTTACCTGTTTGTTGATCTTGTTATAATCTTCGTGTGAGAACTCATTGAAGGTACTTTCCTGAATGTCGTAAAATTTAAGGTCAGGGCTTATCTTTATTTCTTCTTTAGGGATATTTTTAATGGTAATGGTTTTGCTGGCTTCATTAATGTCATATTCAACCTTGCTTAGGTCATAACTTACGGCCACATCAGCATTAACTACAACCACAGCTTTCTTCTCGAAAGGAATGAGAAAATATTTCTGTTGGTCTTTAAAGGTTAGTACTTCCGAATAATGCCCTTCGGTAACAACCAGTTTACTTACATTTCGCAATTGTTCCTGTATCAGTGCTGTTTCTTCAATTTCGGAGGTGTCTGTCTTTTTGAACTGACAATATTTAAAGGCAAGAAGTATCAGTATAACTGCAAGAATGCCAACGAGTATTTTGCGGACCATTTTTTATTTTAAAGATAAGGAGAATTGTAATGTTTCTGTGTTATGATTGACTTAAAAAGAGAGAAGATGATAGATGATAGACTGAAGACTGTTTTAGAATGATATGTGAGTGTGTTGCTTTTGAATTGTTTTTATCTTCTCGTCCAGTTTTTGCAAAAATGCTTTATGTTGTTCCGTATCGGGATTAAAAGGGCGGTGTGATAAGCCTTTTTGTATGCTGTCTGCCAGTTTCATGGTTTGTTGTGCTTCAGGAGTGATGTAAGCCTCTGTAAAGCGTTCCCAAATATAATCTACGGCAATTGATGACGGATGTATCATATCTTCGGCATAGAAGCGATAATCGCGTAGCTCGTCCATCATTATTTCGTAAGACGGGAAGTAGTATATAGTTTGTTGTTTGTTGTTTATGGTTTGATGAAGTGCAGAAATCAGGTTTGCTTTGCTCCACTGGTTTTCGGTAAAGCCGTCTTTAATATGGCGTACGGGCGAAACGGTAAATATGAAATTCAGTTTAGGATTTACCTCTGCTATCATTGCAATGATACTCTCAAGGCTTTGTTTGATGGTCTCGGGAGAAAGCAATTCTTTGGTAAATTCTTTCTGCGGAACCTTGTGGCAATTAGCCACAAGATTACCTGAAGCAATGTTGCGGTATACCCATGCCGTGCCTAATGTAATGATCAGGTGTGTAGCTTCTTTTAATTCGGCATTCGCCAAAGAGCATGCAGAATTAAGGTTAGTAAGCAGTACTTCTTTATCAGGATGGCTCAGGTCGGAATGTGCATCAAAGCAATGCCAAAGATCGTTCTGTTGGAAGATGTCGGCCTCGGTAAATTGCTTTTGTTGTAAAGCATAGTTTATGAATTTCTCCAAAGCTAATGGGTGAAACAATATCCCGAACGGATTCGTTGTATTCCTGAATTTAAAGTAATCGAATTTCTGCCCGATATTAACCGCAAAACACGAACCCAAAGAGACTATTTTAGAATTGTAATCAATAGGGTTATTGCTTTTTGCGATAGGTATTGGGGTGCTGAACTGCATTACTTTTGAATTTGAATGTAAACTTAAAAAAGAAAACCCAAACACTCAGTGTTTGGGTTTTTAATTATTTTGAAATAACCTATTTTATAAAACCTTCAGCAGCTGCAAGGGCTTCATTTATTCCGGCAACATTCTTACCTCCAGCGGTAGCAAAGAAAGGCTGTCCGCCTCCGCCTCCCTGGATAAATTTACCCAGTTCGCGCACTACCTGTCCGGCATTAAGGCCTTTTTCAGCTACAAGCTCTTTAGAGATGTAGCAGGTAAGCATCGGTTTCCCTTCTTCGGCAGTTGCCAGTACAAGGAAAAGATTGGTGCCTAATGTGCCAAGTTCGTAAGCAAGATCTTTAGCACCCGTAGCGTCAAGATTAACCTGTTTTGCAAGGAACTGAACTCCGTTTATCTCTTTAAGCTCAGTAGCCAGTTCGCCTTTAAGGTTTTTAGCCTTATCGCGAAGCAATGCCTCAAGCTGTTTCTTCAATTTTGCATTTTCTTCCTGAAGCGATACCACAGCTTTTAACGTGTCCTGAGGATTCTTAAGTGCTGCATTGATGTCTTCAAGATCTTTCTCCTGAGTAATAAAATAGGCTTTTACGGCTTCGTTGGTAATAGCTTCAATCCTGCGTATACCTGCAGCAACAGCGCTTTCACTTAGGATTTTAAAGTACCATATATCGGCAGTATTCCTAACGTGGATACCACCACAAAGCTCCATGCTTTCGCCAAATTTGATGGCACGTACATTATCACCATATTTCTCACCGAATAATGCCATAGCACCTTCTTCAACAGCCTGTTTAAACGGAATGCTCCTGCGCTCAACCAGTGGAAGATGCTCCTGGATTCTTGCGTTTACAAAGTCCTCAACCTGTTTTAGTTCTTCGTCAGTCACTTTAGAAAAGTGAGAGAAGTCAAAACGCAGGTAGTTAGGGCTTACCAGCGATCCTTTTTGTTCCACATGCGTTCCAAGGATAGACCTTAGTGCCTGATGCAATAAGTGGGTCGCCGAGTGATTGCTTGCAGAATCACTGCGTAACTTCTCGTTTACTTTAGCGGTAAAAGTACCGTTTACGTTTTCAGGAAGCTTTTTAGCGATATGCAGTATAAGATTGTTCTCTTTTTTAGTGTCAAGAATTTCGATAGTTTCGTTAAAGGAAACTAAAGCTCCTTTGTCACCTACCTGTCCACCGCCTTCAGGGTAGAAAGGAGTATTGTCAAGAACGATTTGGTAAAGAATACCGTCTTTTTTAGAATCTACTTTACGGTAACGTGTAATTTTTACTTCGTTTTCCGTTTGGTCGTAACCAACAAAAGTTTCGATGTTACCTTCAGCAAGCAGAACCCAGTCATCGGTAGCTACTTCAGAAGCAGCACGCGAACGGTCTTTTTGTTTCTTAAGCTCGGCATCAAAACCTGCTTTGTCGTATGAAAGTCCTTTTTCTTTAAGGATTAGTGCTGTAAGGTCTTCAGGGAAACCAAATGTATCATAAAGTTCAAATGCTTTTGCACCTGATACTTCTTTGCCTTCTGTCTGGGCAACTACATTTTCCAATAGCTGAAGTCCCTGATCCAGCGTTCTAAGGAAAGAAGCTTCTTCTTCACGGATAACATTGGTTACTAATGACTGCTGCGATTTGATTTCAGGGAAGAATTCACCCATCTGAGCAGCCAGTACAGCTACAAGTTCGTTTATGAATGGCTCTTTTTTGTTAAGGAAGGTAAATCCGTAACGGATAGCCCTTCTTAATATCCTGCGGATAACATATCCTGCACCACCGTTAGATGGAAGCTGCCCGTCGGCGATAGCAAAAGCTACTGCACGAACGTGGTCGGCAATTACACGGATAGCGATATTTACTTTTTCTTCGGCATCGTTAGCTGCCTTGATAGTATATTTAGCACCTGTAAGTTCTTCAATTTTAGAGATAAGCGGCGTGAAAACGTCTGTATCGTAGTTTGATGTTACATTCTGTAACACCATGCACAGACGCTCAAAGCCCATACCGGTGTCAACGTGCTGAGCAGGTAGCTTTTCAAGAGAACCATCGGCTTTACGGTTAAATTCCATAAATACGTTGTTCCATATCTCTACAACCTGTGGGTGGTCGTTGTTTACCAATGATTTTCCTGAAACCAATGCTTTCTCTTCCGCTGAACGGATGTCAACGTGAATTTCAGAACATGGCCCGCACGGACCCTGGTCGCCCATCTCCCAGAAGTTGTCTTTCTTGTTTCCAAGAATGATACGATCTTCGTCGATAAGTTCTTTCCAGATGTCATACGCTTCCTGATCGAACGGAACATTCTCTTCAGGGCTGCCTTCGAACACACTTACGTAAAGGATGTCTTTTGGTATTTTATAAACTTCTGTCAAAAGTTCCCATGCCCAGTTGATGGCTTCTTTCTTAAAATAGTCGCCAAAACTCCAGTTTCCAAGCATTTCGAACATGGTATGGTGGTAGGTGTCAAAACCTACATCTTCCAGGTCGTTGTGCTTACCCGAAACGCGAAGACATTTTTGGGTATCGGCTATACGTTTGCTTTTCGGGGTGCCGTTGCCAAGGAAAAATTCCTTGAACTGCGCCATACCCGAGTTATTGAACATAAGCGTTGGGTCATCTTTGGTAACAATAGGAGCAGAAGGCACAATTAGGTGGCCTTTCTCCTTAAAGAATTCTAGGAATTGTTTCCTGATATCCTGGGATTTCATATACGGACAGAAATTTTATTTATTGTTTTTATTAGCAGGCTCTGCCTTAAAAAAATGGTGCTAAACCGGTAACATTTATTACATTTGTTCGTTTATCATTTATAGTCGCGGCAGGTATTTTACCTAAGGTGCAAAAATAGAATAATTTAAGACATGGCGAAGGTAAAATATTATTACGACGCAGAAAACTTAGCATACCGAATCATAAAACCTGTAAGGGGGAAAAAAATAGGGGTAGTCCTGCTGTTTTTATTCTCTGCGGCACTGTTTGGATTCCTTTGTTTTGTAGTGTTGCTTAATACTCCGTACTTTGAAACGCCTAAAGATAAACTTCAGGCCCGCGAGATCGAAAATATGAAGATACGCTATGAGATACTCAACCGTAAGATGGATCAGATCGATGAGGTGCTGGAAGAGGTAGAAGGTCGTGATAACAATTTGTACCGTGCTTATTTTAATGCTTCCGCCATTCCGGATGAGCAGCGCAAAGCAGGTTTTGGAGGAGTAAACCGCTATAAGGATCTTGAAGGTTTTGATAATTCA
>QFQM01000376.1 GCA_003243255.1 Flavobacterium psychrophilum
CACTGAAAACTTTTTTCTAAAAAAGGCCAAGGTATTTAGAGTTTATGGTTGAGTTCACCTGATCGGCATAGTTGCTGCCGGGTTCAGGGGCCAAATATCCGCCTTTCTCTTCGATATATCCGTCATGCGACCAATAGGAATGGTCGAATGTGAACCATTTTTCATCGGAGGAATTACTTGGGTCTCTGAAGCAGTGAAAATAAAATCCGTGGATTGATTTTTAATGTAAAAATAAAAGCTATGTTACCGATAGTTGAACTTTAACTTTGAAAAATTCAGTAATAGACATTTTTATATTGTGATTTCTAAAATGACTTTGAAAAAAATATTCTAAATATTTTCTATCATTAAATAATGAATAAAAACTAAATGGAATATTATTAATTAATTGTGAATTTAAAACATTAGCAGTTGATTGTTTATCATATTCCCATTGATTGAACCATGCCATATCAAAGAAAATAAAATCATTTTTTTCTATATATGATAGCATATCAAGTCTTTTTTTATTAAAATGAGGTATGTCATTTTTAGAAACGTAGTTTACAAAATCAGAGAATGTTTTTGTTTTGTCTAATGAATATTGTTGAACCATATTTGTTAACTTCGTCGGTATGTGTTCCGACTTATCTTTAAATTTAATATGACCAAGCATCAACATATCATAATTAGTCATCAACAATTTCATTATTTCATCTAATGTGAATATATGAAAAAGATTATTATTTTTCTTTTTTTGAGACTGTTTAAATGAAAACCAATCTTTATAACCAAATTGATTAACTATCGTTTTTTGAATGTGTGCTAAATTGCTATGGGTAAATTTTGAAAGTGAATTTGAAATATTTTCTGCGATAACAGAAATATTATCTTTTGTAATATATATCATATACATTTATCCTCTGTAAGATCGTATAGCGATTTCGGTAGGCACATAACAATCATTAAAGAAAATGTAAAATATGATTGTTTTATAATTTAATTTCTATGTTATTACACTTTTCTCTTTTCAACCGAAGGAAGGCATAAGAAGATACCTTTAAAAATAGTAGTAATAAAATAAAATAATGTCAACTATTTTTTCTTGATTATAAACAGTGTAATGGCTGGTGCGCCAGGGTACTTTCCTGACGCTATCAGAGCGATGTCTGAACAGTCCGGTGAAAAACTAATAAATATCTCGGTTATCATTCTGCAGCCTATTGCATTGCAAAAACTGACGGATGCCCATCGGGAACAAATAAATAATCTCTGCGGAAATATCCTATTACTTTCAGAGCAAGATGACCTGGAAACATTCAAAATGAAAGTGAAAGCGTTTGGCGAAAAATGCAGTTCGGTCAGCTAAATATTCAACATAAATGAGGGTGTATTGGCACTTTCAATGCATGGCTATCAGCGATTCCAACAACGCAGACTTGTTAAAAAAAAGGATTTGGCGATATGGTCAGAGCGATGTAAAAACGGGGGAACAGGCCAACTTGTCAGGCAGTCAGAGGTCAGGGCATAAATAATCGTAAAAGCGTCGCCGCACGACCTGAAAGCGACGCTTTCATTGTAAACAATCCAGGCATTTATTTGACGCTCTCGTCCATTGTTACATTCATTGTGACGCCGCCTTTATTGTTCTGATCGTCAGTATAGGTAATCAGTACGTCTTTGCTGGCGACACGTAATCCCTCGGCTTTCGGCGTAGAAGAAACGTACCCTCCGTTATTAAACTCGACGGTTGTTGTCGTTACACCGCCATTTTCTGTCTCAGTGATAAAGAGGGAACCGCCATGTTTGACATTGACGGTTGTGATTACACCAATGACTTTATGTTCACCGGACTCAGGATCAAAAGAAATTTTCGGCATTTTTCTCTCCTCGGGCAGAAAGGCTAACTGCATTCACTTTTTATCCCATATTTATATTAACGGCCTGGTGGGGAATAAGTTGAGTTTTTTCGCTAACCAGAATCAATTTTTTGGTTAAGAATATGTTTACTTTGCATTAATTCCTTATGGCGCACACAAGCGGAGGGCCAGACTAGTAAAACATACCTGGCGCGACTAAACTTAAACAGTCTGGTCTGGCAAGCTGACAAGCAACAGTTCTGACGTGATGAATCCCCCTCAGCGGCGGGGCTGGTCTTAATACCATGCAAGTCGTGAATAGCGAATGCGTTTCTGGCTGACCCTCAGGAACACCGGGAGGCACCCGGCATCATGATTTCTACACCCTGTAAGACTCCTTTCTTCTTACTGAGTCTTTCTCTTTTGCCGTACATGTTGAGTGAACTTGCATAGCACTCATCCCGGCGAATTACTCGCAGAGCGTCCCCATGAAAGAGGGTTATTATTGGATCCAGCGTCAGGGTATTGTGCAGATGGCTTACTATACCCATGATAAAGTTGAAAATATGGATACAGGAAAAATAATGACAGGCGTCTGGCACCTTACGGAAGGGTTTGAGATCTGCCATGATTTTGATGTGGAAATCGTTGGCGGACCGCTTTCCTTAACGGATAAAAGTTAAATTTGACTGAGCATGGCCTGCTTAGCTACGCGAGCCTGTCTTTTTTGTTCTGTTCCTGCCAATCCTGCTAATCATTGCCAATGGGTCGTGGCGGTAATATTTATGCCACATTTACGGCTGCATATACGCTTTGGCAGAAATGTGAACGCTGAGATCTCACTCCTCATTTGAGCGGATATACTTTTGGTGAGTCGCTTATGAAAGGGGTAAGCCAATGATTTACTCATCCATACAAACGCACTACCTGTCAGCAGAATCCGGCGATCGCCTTGTTCGTTATGACATTATTGCGACAGACTCCGACACCTATTTAGTGAAGGTCATCGATGAGCAAAAAAGCTCGATGGCTGAACCTAAACCATTACTACTCATTGATCAGTTTCATGTAACGCGCAGTGATTATTTTGAACACTACGGTATCAACGTGGCACAACAGGCGATAACGTTCAATTTACCGCCTTCATTTGAAGACTATCTTCTGCTGTATTGCCAGCGACACCGTAACAAGTATGTTTAGCACTCAGCCGCTCTCGGGCGGCTTTTGCCGTAAAAAGAATTCGCTATCGTTATACTTACCGTTTGTCGTGAGCTTTTGATGAAAACAGGCCTGGTTAACCCAAAGGAGAGTGACAATGAGACCGAAAATCACGCCGGAAGAAGTTGCGTTACTGGTAGAGGATTTAGATATGCTGGGTGAACAAAATCTCGTTGGTATTGAGGCCTATGAAGCGCTCTACCTGCTGGAAATGCGCCGTCAGACAGCGAAACTCAATGATATCAAGCGCATACTGGAAGAAAAAGAAGAATGAATATGGCGGACTTACCCATGACTCCGTTGTTAATGGGGTGTCCGCATCGTTCATTACCTTCATCAGCCCTATCTGGCGCTTTACTTTTTACT
>QFQM01000377.1 GCA_003243255.1 Flavobacterium psychrophilum
CGTAAAATCCTTCCTTTTGTCATTATTGATAAAAGGAAGGACAACACTCTAGTTGGGATGTCATCTTATACGAACATAAGCTATGCCGATAAAAGGATTGAAATTGGCTGGTCCTGGTTGGGCGTTCGTTATCAAGGAACTGGGATCAATGGAATATATAAGCGTGTGCTAGTAAAGTATGCATTCGAAAAACTTGGCTTTGTAAGAGTTGAGTTTAAAACAGATGTATTGAATAAGCAAGCCCGGAAAGCACTTTTGAAGATCGGAGCCGTGGAAGAAGGCATTTTAAGATCGCATACACAAATGCATAGCAACAGAAGACGAGACACTATTTACTACGGAATTATAAAAGACGAATGGGAAATTTTACACCTGCGGCCTCATGACATTGATAACGTTGCCGGGTGACAGCTGGGAAATTGGTAAAGTGCATGGCTCTTTATTAAAAGAGCCTATTCACGCCTTTATCACACAGTTGCACCATGCTTGTAAACCAGTTGCTCAGATAGAAGAGACGTTAGAAAAATATCGTCAAATAATACAGCATCAACTACCAGACATCTATACTGAAATTCTGGGGCTGGCCGAAGGAGCAGCTATTTCCATTCAAGAAGCTATCTTATTGCAAGTAAGACGAGAGATAGTAGGTGTTCGACGATATACCTTAACAGGCGATTGCACTACCATAGGTTTCCTGAGCGGAGATGACTCAACAATTGCACAAACTATAGACCTGGAAGGAGGAATTCGGGACTATGGTTACGCCTTTAAAATACAGCAAGAGAATAAGCCTACATTACTTCAATAGAGTTTTGCAGGATTATTAGGATATATGGGTATGAACGAATTTGGCCTTGCTATCACTATTAACCTAGTGGTAAGTAAAGGCTGGCAAATAGGTATCCCACCCTATTTATTAGTACGCAGGCTACTACAAAGTCATACTATAGAAGAATGCCTACAGATCATTAAAACCCTCACTATTGCGAGCTCCAGAAGCTTATCCATCATGGACCAGACCCGTCTGGTAAATATTGAGGTTACTCCCACTGGTTGGAAAATGATAGAAAACAACTATCTATCACACACCAATCATTTTTTGCATCCAGATTGGACTGAATCGGAGTCATTGAACAGCTTTAGCAAAAACAGTTCGGTAAAACGAAAATCTATCCTTGATCATTATATGGCGAAAGGGTTAAACTTGTCAAATATACAACTTGCTTTTGAAGACCATTCTCTATATCCAGTCGGTATTTGTGCTCACAATGAAGGCGACGACCGTTTAAGCGAAACGGTAGCAGCTGTTATCATGCGCCCACGGCTAAAGCAATTTTTGGCTCTTAAAGGAAATCCCTGCAAAAATAAATATTTCTATTTTTCGCTATGAACAAAAGCTTCGATTTTCCTGCTGATGGGAATTACTTTCTAATCACAGGCATGCCTACACCTAATGGTAGAATCCACCTGGGTCATATAGCAGGTCCTTATTTAAGAATGGATGTTCTGAAGCGCAAGGTACAGAGGAATAACGGAAAGGCATATTTATGTTCAGGGTCAGATGTCTATGAATCCTATGTGGAATTAAAAGCAAACCAACTTCATCAATCTCCTGAAGACGTGGCCAATTATTTTCACGAACTGATCATCAAAGACTTCAAGGCATTGGACATAGAATTCGACATATTCACTAATCCATTGACGGATGGCAATTTACAGGAATTTAAACAGCGACAGCAAACGCTCATCAAAGAGTGGATATCAGGAGGGCATGTGGTAGAATTCGATGAAATGATACCATATGACCCTATCTCTGGCCGATATCTGACCGGGTGCTGGATCCAAGGAGCATGTCCGAATTGTAATAAAAAAACAGGCTCTTATTTATGTGAAAATTGCGGTTTTCATTATAAGCCACAAGATATTCTAAATTTTAAGGACTATCCGGGGGTAATCATGCAATCTGCTAAGTGCTTGTACTTAAAGCTGGATATACAAGCTGTAATGGAAAATGCAAAAAAAATACAAAATGCAAAATTTGTACAATTACTGGAAAGCTATATAAGAAGTCAAGGGCCATATATAAGACTGACTACAATGCAACAAACAGGCATTCCCTTCATCTGGGATTCGGTAAAAGGTCAAGTTGTTTTCACATATACTGGGTTACTACTTTTTTCAATTATTTGTGGCGACATTTTGCAAAATACATATGGATTAGAGCAGAACCCAATGGCGGCCACTTCTGGCTTTATCTGCTGCGCTAGTTTCGGCATCGACAATGTGATTCCTTTTTTAGCTGGTATCCATGCAGGAGGATTACTATTACCTGGTTACCGGCCTTTTGATTACTATTTTTGTAACTATTTTTATTATCTCAACGGTCAAAAGTTTTCTACCAGTAAGTCGCATGTAATTTGGGCTGCAGATATCATAGAGCTGTCCAATATCCAGCCGGATGCGGTTAGATATTTCTTGTGCAAAATAAATCCTGAGCTACAAACAGAGAATTTTGATACATATCATTTTGTGCGAACTATCAACGAGGATTTATGCGAAGGGATAAATAATGCAGTTCGCTATGCAATGGGGTATCTAACAGGAGGAGAAATCTACGAAATAAATGAAAGATTATTTCCTGATATTGAAAACATTGTATTCAAACAAGAGCAGAGCGCTGTCCCAGAAGATTTTAGCTTGACGTTGTTCCTAGAACCAATCACCGAATGGATCGATTATTTCGACACTGCTACAGAGAAAGATAGCCAATTTTGCTATTGGTGGCTTAAGACATTGGCATATTTATGCTATCCAATCATGCCTCGCTTTGCTCAGTCGGTATGGAGTCAATTAACAGGCAATTTTATTGTGGCACGCACAGATTATTATGAATCAAAGGTTGTAATATCTGCAGAAACAGAGAAGATAGCATTCCACATAATTGAATATACGCAAGTCGAAAAAAGTTTGCCTAAAATTCAAAACTGACAAATATGATCCAGCTGATTGATATCAAAAAAGTTGAACAATCGAGTTCTTTTACTATTCACCACTTCAAAGATATCGGTATACAGCATGGTTCTTTATTCAATATGATTCTTGCCACTGTTCAACCACTCTGTTCTACAGATCGGGATCAACACACAGTAAAAGAATGCTGGCTAATTACGCAAGGAGAAGGGGTATTAACTCTCAATAATACCGAGTTGTCTAAGGTCAGCAAAGGGCAATTAATATTCTTTGACTCCATGGTATCCCATCAGTTGCATAATCCTTCTGTTGATACATGCCTGGAATTTGTATCTGTATGGTGGTAAGTAATATAGATATTGCAATCATAGGAGGAGGCGTCCAAGGTGTTTTTTTAGCATACTACGCAAAGGAAAAATGGCCAGACAGATCAAT
>QFQM01000378.1 GCA_003243255.1 Flavobacterium psychrophilum
AATCATACAGTCAGTCTCATTTTCCAATGGTAGCTCTGAAGAATGAGACTGACTGTATGATTTACATGCTAATCCCAAAATAATAGTGAGCAGAAGAAAAAATCTTTCCGAAATCATAATTGGAATAGAATTAAAAAAATATGGTATTAGAGATTAAAAAAAAAGACAACTATTTCTCTACCGCTTATACTTTCCTCTGGTACAGAATGAAAAAAAGAAGGTGCTAAATGCACCTTCTTTTTAAGAATGAGTTATACTAATCCAGTTGTTTAGTAGCCAGGATTCTGCTGTTGAGCGAGAACCGGGTTCAGAATAATTTCAGAATTTGGAATAGGCCATATGAAACGATAGTTGCTATACGGAATTGCGTCATGACGATTTCCTGCTGTTGCCAGCAATGTAGTTGTGGTCGACTCAAGTCCAGTATAATAAGGTCTGTAATTTGTTAGGTTACGACTTACTTTCACAGGAATACCACCACCCCATGTATTGAAAGTTGCATCTTGGGCAAGGCGATGGATATCAAACCAGCGTAAGCCTTCGCAGAGGAACTCGATACGTCTTTCGTTATGAATAGCTTGAATTAAAGCGTTGCCTGTTGCAAAATCAGAGATCTGATCATAATTGGCATCTGTGCCTGCAGCATTTGCACGGGCTCTTACTGCATTATACAACTGAAATGCTCTTGCATCCGGGGTTCCCACTTTACGCTGAATTGCTTCCGCGAGAGAAAGAAGAACTTCCGGATAACGAATAACAGGCGCATTATCGGAACGAGCTGTTACATCTGTATACTTTTTAGAAAAATACCCACCTTTACCACCGGCTGTTGTTCCTTCTACATTGATATCCACGAAAACGCTGGTCTTGCGAACATCTGTGGCATTAAACCAAGGCTTGTTCCAGATGATAGGACTAATAGCCACTAATGCACGACCTGAAGTAGGGGCAGTAGATGTACTGTACATAGAAGCAAGTGCACCGTTTACACTTGGATTATCTTCAGCAGAGTTATCTATAGAGAAGATAAGTTCAGTGCTGCTTTTACTGTTTGGTGCCGTGAAAGGAGCATAAGGATTAGCAGCAAGCGCATACGCACCTAAAATTGAAGGTGTTGCTGTTGCAGCAGGAACAAGCTTGTTTCCTTCCTCGATTACTTTATCCCAGTTACCCATTCCCAGGTATACACGTGTCTTCATCGCAATCGCAGCACCTTTAGTGGCACGGGTGATTTTCAGGTTGGCCCCTGTGCGAGTGGCCGGTAACACCGATTCCGCATAATCAAGATCAGCGATTATATTAGAATATAAACTCTGAACTGTTCCTCGTGGCTCTGGAGCGGCAGCATCAGCTGAAGTAGCGTCTGTTATACCTGTTTTTCTATAAGGCATTCCCCCATTCGGGGCAGTTGGATTATCTGAATATGGTCGGCAAAAATGTTTTGCCAGTTCATGATAAGCCAAGGCACGAAGGAATGTTGCTTCTCCCTTGTAGGCATCAATTGATGCCTGAGTAAGCGTTTCTGTTGGAGCAAACTTGTTAAGCTCATCCAGTACAACATTGGTACGATTGATCAAGCGGAACAAAGACTGGAAATGCCAATCGTTATTCGCAGTGGTCGGGTCATAGGTATTATCATAAGTGATAGCAAAGAAAGCCTGTGTATTCACCACATCTTCTCCACGGTTATCACCTTGCTCAATATGAGCCGCGCCAAAAGGGTACCCTCGCACGGCTCCTCCAGCATATATTCCTGACTGGGCTGCATCATACATACCAGCAATAACTAACTCAATACGATCAACCGTATAAGCGGCTTGCGGAGAAAGAGCAGTTTGTGGTTCAAGATCAAGAATGTCCTTGCAGGAGCTGGCGAAAAGTAAAGCCACCGCTGCAAGAACTCGACTCCATGTTTTATATGTTTTCATAAATTCTCTCTTTTAATTTTTAGAAACCTACATTAAGACCAATCGTATAGGTGCGATTGAGCGGGTTCGTATTGTTATCGAATCCAGCACCGAGCTCAGGATCAAGTCCGTTATACTTAGTGAACGTGTATGCATTCTGAACCTGTGCAAATACACGTACGCTGTTCAGCTTAAACTCGCCTGTCTTTTCAAGCAATGTTTTAGGTAAACTGTACGACAAGATGATGTTTTGTACACGAAGGAAGTTTCCGTTTTCAACAAAGCGAGATACAGCTACACCCGTCTGGTTAACCTGTGTATTATTACCACTCCACATTTTTGGAATGTCAGTATCTGTATTTTCAGGAGTCCATGCTCTCAAAAGTTCTCTTCCAGAGTTGGTAAAATCCTGGTTAAGGAGGACATCCTGGCGAGTCTGGTTATAGACTTTGTTACCTCCTGAGTAACGCATGAATACTTCCAATGACAAGCCTTTATAGCTGAAAGTATTAGTTAGTCCACCATACCAGGTAGGTACTGTTTTTCCCAAGATTTTACGATCTCCACCCAAAGCAACATCCACTGGTGACAAAGCAGCACCTGCCGTATTTGCTTGGCTTGTAGGGTTAGCTGGATCATAGAAAGAATAGGTACCAGTAGAAACGTTACGCTGTACTACCCTTCCATCACCTTTCTCATACATAGGATTACCGTTACTAGAGTTTACTCCAGCCCAGGTATATCCATAAATCACGTTCATTGGCTCACCCACACGAGCATTGATGCTATATGAACCTGTTCCGATCTCTGCAAAGTTGCCTGTCACATCACGGAAAGTTTCCACTACTTCATTTTTCACTGATGTGAAATTGGCAGCAATATTCCATGAGAAAGCACCTCTTGTAAGCGCATTGGCTGTGGCTGAGAATTCGATACCACTGTTACGAAGTACACCTATGTTTTGAGCAATAGAGTTATCAGGGATACCCAATGATGGAGCATAAGGTACATTAAGAATATTTCCATCAATGTCATTTACAAAGTAATCAGCAGTGAAAGTGATTCTATTGTTTAACAAACCAAGATCAACACCAATGTTGATTTTCTTACTCGTTTCCCATAATAGTGTGGGGTTTCCAGCCTGAGTAAAGGCAACCCCAACCTGTGAACCATAACGGGCTACACCATATTGAGTCAGATAAGGGAAAGAGCCTATGTTAACATTACCAACACTTGCATAGCTGGCACGAATTTTAACATCATTCAACACACCTGTAATTCCTGAGTTTTTGAAGAAATCTTCTTCAGAAACGCGATACCCAACTGATGCTCCAGGGAAAGTTCCCTGACGTTCACTTTCTGCAAGATTAGAGAGACCATCTCTACGTACGGACAATCCAAGTAGGTATTTATCCTTGAATGAATAGTTTAAGCGACCAAAGAAAGATTGAAAAGCTTGCTGTCCATAGGTACCTCCTGAAAACTGGTTAGTATATG
>QFQM01000379.1 GCA_003243255.1 Flavobacterium psychrophilum
ACGACTTGGTTTGCAATGAAGCTTAGACCCAAACTCGTTTACTAATAAAGACGTAACATTATCAGCCTTTTTGAGCAAACGAAGATATCGTGGATCATTCTTACTTAACCTGATACATTTAACATGATCTCTTAATGCAGTATCAGTATCAATAGGAACAACCAACCTGTTCTCATAATCTTCGACAGCGCCTACAATAAATCCAGCTACCGCACATTTAAAGGAAGTTTTAATCGAAGCATGAAATATCTCTGTCCAATTAATTTCCGCATCAGGATTGATAGATTTCTGCTGCAATTTCTTTACAATGGCCATCACTGCGTGAATGCTTCCACCTGCTAATGCCCAATCGATTGAGTTTCTGACACGCTTAGTATTATACAGTTCCATCAGCTATACGTTTTTGAATAACTTTTATTAATTCATTGTTTTCACCCAGCTCCTTTACACAATAGGTATGTATAACATTAAAATAGTCACGCAAACAGCTTATCCGAACACCAATATCCCTGATATAAGAAGGCAATACCTTATCCACTTCTGACATTGTGACCTGGCCGGTATCAAGCTCTGAATAAGCACTTTCGGTTGAAAAAAGAAGATAGTCGCGATAGCGCTCCCGTCTATTCTGGAAACCACTAAATTCTTCCTGGCTTAAAACAGTTGGATGGCTTACGGTATAATCAATGACAATATTTGCCGAACTCATTAACATGCGCCCCACTTTGTGATTGCGTCTAATAACATTATGTATAAAAGTAGTTCTAAAATTATCCTGAAATTCTTCCCAAGTTAAAAGTTGCACATTTGAATTCTTTATAGCCTCATAAGCGCCTGACTGAAATCCAATTTTTGAGATAATGATCCCCTGGTTCGCGCCATAGTCATTGATCACTGTTCGAAATGAATGAATAACTGTTTGAGGAATGGGATTACTCCAGTATTTGCATTCACAAAATATTGTAGAAACATACGGTCCTTGTAACCGCGCAAACACATCAACATTAACCCTACCTCTGGCAGTAGCAACCGTCTCTTCTACTTTGGTCTCGTAACCGCAGTCCGTTAGTATCAGAGATACAAAATCTTGCAGTTCCTCCCAAGTAGAGGGAGGGCTTTCCATTATCGATAATACTGCCATTGCTATAATCTCAGTTGATCAATATACTCAGCCAATTACCCACACTTAAATCCCTGCGGCTTGCATGAGATAATAAAACTCCGCTATTGTGATAGTTCAGAGAACCATTATCTCAAGAACTATTTCTCCCAGATTATACTTAAAACTAAGTTAAGCCGATCTACATAAATACATTTTTCAAGAAAAGAACGATCTATATCCCAGTCCTTAACATACTCAAACCAATCATTTGCTGTTATTGGAAGTTCCTCATTAAATTTTTCCTTGGTGGCAAAGTATACTCCTGCTAAAGTATTTTTGGGCACAATGCCTGCCGGCTTTTTCAACCATTTAAACGGAAAGTCATGGCTGTTTTTAAACCACTTTATTTTGTTGTTCACGGAACAAACCAACATAATCGGGTGCTTATCTATAGTCATGAGCTTAAGCAAAGTTGCCGTAATGCTCGTTTTATATTTTTTTGATAGATCTTCTACCAACTTAAAGCTAAACGGTTTTTTCAAACAATCTTGTTTCACCCGTCTTTCTGGAAGTAAAAGGCTGGAGGCAAAATAATCGGCTTCTAATTCAACTAGGTTTTTGGAAGAAAAGTCGATTTTGGAAGGATGAGACGGCGTCCTTCCACTAAGCAACGCCTGTCTGTGTTCATCAATAAAATAATGACCAAGTTCATGGCAGAAGGTAAATCTTGACCTTACATGATCAGAAGAATAGTTAATCGTATTGATAAAAATATGAAAGAGTCCGTTTTCCTGTTCAATCAGACCATCGAACGAATTACCATAGTCACCAAAACTGTAGGTGATGTTTTTTTTGTCAGCAATAAGAGTAGGTTCAATCAGGCCAGTAGGGAAATAATAATCGGCAATTGATTCAGCCAATTCAGAAAGCTCAATCTCTCTTTTTTTGGAAAGCATATCTATTCATCTTTTCTTATTTGCTTTGACTTCGCTTTGTCCTGTATCATTTTTGCTTTTATATCATCAGGAATAATTTTGCCGTCGCGAGCAGCCTGCGCTAACTTATAAAGATATTCATCTTGCTCGCCAATATTTAACGGATTGGCATCACATTTGAAATTCCGTTTGCCTAAAAATTGATAAGGATCACTTAAGCGATCAGGCAGCTTTAGCTGATTCGTTTTAGCTAAGTCTTCAATATTTTTAAAATCGGCCTCGGTCTTTGGAAATATCAGACCCAATCGCCTTAATGATTTGCCAATATTATCATCAAACAAATCATCTGTGTTGTCAAGCTCTTTGTTCATGATCTGGCTTATTTACGGACAATTAATTTATTTTCAAGCTCCGCCTTAACGGCTTTACGCACCTTTTCCAGGATTTTTCTGATGTTTTCGCGAGTAGTACCCCATTTCTTTTCAAGGTCATCTAAAACGGTGCCAGGGGTGTATTTTCCGGGAACATGGTAGGCATAATAAGTGAGGATGATGTCCCTATCACGCTCAGATAGTGTCGCCAGATACTTATTAAGTATAGCCAGGTTTCCATCGTCTACGGGGTCTTCAGGGCTTGGTTCTTGACGACCATCAACCTGTTGCTCGACCTGCTCCATCTCATCGACAAAATCGCTATAACTATCATCTAACCGATTGGCGATAAGTCTTTTATCAATAATATAAGATTCTTCCAGAGGTTCCTCTGGCTTCTTATACGCATCGTCGAGGTAGTGATCATAGAAAACGTGTTCCATGATAGTGGTCATCCACCTCAGTATGGTGTGCCGAGCTTTATCCGGTCTTTGAAGTTTAGCCCTCCTAAAGGTATGCGCCCGCTCAAAGATCAAATTGAAAGTGTCCGCCAGTAGGTCTTGTGCCGAATTCTCATCCTTTGTCACATTGTTAGCTATGATAAGCATCTCCCGCCAAAAACGGCTATAAATCTTACCGTAAGCATCCATCGCCTCCTCAGGAAAATCGGCTTTCATTCCCATCAGCTCGATCAGGTCCGCATCGGACTCCTGGTTAGCCGGGGATTCGCTGAATGCTATTTTCATACGTGCAATGTCGCAGTTTATAATAGTACGTAAAAGCGTGAAAACACCCCTTCATTCGCCCGATTCACACATTTTAGTATCTATTATAGTGAAAATAATCAATTACCCAGAGGATACAATAATCATTTAAAATCATAAAGTTATGGCAAGATCGCATGTGGGGCACAGTGAAATAGCCCAGTTCGCGGCAGATAAGGTGAACCTGCCCAAGGATAAAGCAGACGAGTACCGTGCACAGGCT
>QFQM01000380.1 GCA_003243255.1 Flavobacterium psychrophilum
AAAATACCGCCAGCCACCCGGTATTGGCCTTACAGGAACAGAATGTAAATATTGCATCTTCCAATATTAAAGTTCAGCAGAATACCAATAAGCCGGAGTTTTCGGGTCGGTTCTTCAGTCAGCGGGTGTGGGGTGCGAAAGACCCTTTCTCCGGATTTTCGGTAATGGCATCCTTCCCATTGTTCGGAACCGGAGCCTACCGGAATAAAGTCAGGGTTGCAGTGGCTGAAAAAGAAGTACAGGAAAAGGCGCTGTCTTACCAAACTCAAGTATTCCAGACGCAAAGAGCTTCTGCAATCGCTGATATAGAAAAAAACTACACTTTGTTGAATTTCTATGAAACCTCTGGGTTAAAGCAAGCTGAGGAAATCATTAGTGCGGCAAGCCTGAGTTATAGAACCGGTGAAATAAGTTTTGCAGACCTGGGTCAATTTCTTAACCAGGCGATCAGTATCCGTCAAAATTATCTGGATGTTATGAATCAGTACAACCAATCTGCCATCCAATTCAATTACTTCAATAACAAATAAGATAAAATGAAAATCATAGGAAAAATATTAGTTGCAGTTATACTTGTATCTTCTTTATATAGCTGTGGTGGAAAGGAAAAGACCGGAGAAGGTAGTACTGCCGAAGCAAAAAAGGCAGAGGCCAAAGGCGAAGAAGGGCATGGAGAGGAAGAGTCCACAACCATTGCATCACTTACCCAGGAACAGATCAAGGCGGTTGGAATAACTCTTGGAAATATCGAAAATAAAAATCTCACTGCTTCTATTAAAGCGAATGGTGCGCTTAGGGTTCCCAATAATAAAAAGGCAAATGCTACTTCGCTTTATGGAGGTGTTGTTAAAAGTCTTCGTGTTCAGTTGGGTGATTTTGTCCATAAGGGCCAAGTTATTGCCACCATCGAAAATCCGCAGTTTGTTCAGTTGCAGGAAGAATATATTACCATCGATAGCAAGATTACCCTGGCGCAGCAGGAATTAAATCGTCAGAAAGAGCTTAATCAAGGCAACGCCGGGGCTTTGAAGAACCTTCAAAGTGCTACAGCCGATATCAATGCATTATTGGCTCGTAAGGCTTCATTGCAAAAGCAGATACAGTTAATGGGTATTAATCCGACAAGTATCAACCGGGATAATCTAAGAGCTGCATTGGTAGTTACAAGTCCTGTCAGTGGTACAATAAGTAATGAGTTTGCCAAGATCGGTAGTTATGTAGATGTGTCATCCCCCGTTGTTGAAATTGTAGACAACAGTTTGCTCCATCTTGACCTTCAGGTATTTGAAAAGGATCTCCCCTACATGAAAGTGGGACAAACGGTGAATTTCACCATCACCAATAACCCCCAGGTAACATATAATGCAAAAGTATTCAATATAGGTTCATCATTTGAAAACGAAAGCAAAACGGTAGCTGTGCACTGTACAGTGGTAGGTAATAAAACCGGACTGATTGATGGCATGAACATCACAGGAATGGTGAGTGTAGAAAATGTTATGGCACCTACGGTGCCAAATGAGGCCATTGTTGAGGCGGAAGGTAAATTCTACATTTTCGTTCACACAGACAAAGAACCTGAAGCCGGTCATGAAGAAGGAGGTGATGAACACAAAGAAGGCGAAAAACACGATCATGTTGCCGAGAACCAACAAAGCGAACCTAAAATGAACTTTGAAAAGATCGAAGTAGCGAAAGGCGTTTCCGAATTGGGATATACGGTAATCACTCCTGTAACTAATATTCCAAAAGACGCAAAAATAGTTACAAAGGGAGCCTTCTTCATTAATGCCAAACTGAGCAATGCTGGAGGGCATGACGATCATTAATCCTAAAATGATGAGGTTATGAATCAATTGATAGAGTCTGTAGAAAATTACGTTTTGCTTTTTCTAAAGCAAAAACTCTCATCTGACCTTGTGTTTCATAACCTGGCTCATACCAGTGAAGTAGTTAACGCAGCTTGGGAGATCGGGCAAAACAGCGATTTGGATAAATCAGAGATGGAGATACTTATCGTTGCTGCCTGGTTTCACGACTGCGGATACGCTTATGCTTATACCGGTCATGAAGAAGAAAGTAAAAAGATAGCAAAGAGTTATCTGGAAAAATGTGGTGCCAATACTGATTTTATTTTATCAGTATTGGCTTGTATAGAAGCAACGAAATTTCCACAGCGTCCAAGGACTATGGTTGAAAAAGTATTGTGCGACGCTGACCTTTTCCATTTTACTAAAACCTCATATCCTCATTATGCAAAAGCCATCAGGAAAGAGTTTGAAGTGTTTCTTGACAAGATATATTCGGAAGAAGAATGGCAGAAAGTAAACACGTCGCTACTTATGGCTCACAACTATTGCACCGAGTATGGAAAGTCTGTCCTGAGCAGATTTAAGGACGTTAATGTTGAATTGGTGAACAAGAAAAAAAATTAAAATGAAAGACGAAAATACTAACAACTTATCGGATGATGTATTTAAGAAAAAAGTTGATACCGCCTTTGATTTCGCATTTGATAAAAAAGTTGCATTGGTTTTTGATGACATGGTTAGTCGGTCGGTACCCTTCTATGGGGAGATGCAGCGAATGGTAAGTGAATTGGCAAAAAACCATGTACAGCCAAAGACAAAAGTGTATGATATAGGCTGCTCCACAGGAACCACCTTAATACAAATATCTAAACTGGTTCCTGAAAATGTAAACCTTGTAGGAATAGATGATTCCGAAGAGATGATTGTCAAATGCAGGGAAAAATTGAATAGTCTATCGCTTAACAGAGAAATAGAACTCAATATGGTTGATATTACAAAGGATGTACCTGTACAGGATGCTTCAGTTGTAACGATGGTACTGGTTCTTCAATTTGTTCGACCTATTAATAGACTGGAAATTGTCAAAAAGATATATGATGGACTTACCGAAAACGGAGTATTTATCATTGTCGAAAAGATCCTCACGGAAGAAGCTTCATTTAACAGGGAGTACATCAACTACTACTATGACTTCAAAAGAAGAAACGAATACAGTGAGCTTGAGATTTCACAGAAGCGGGAAGCGCTTGAAAACGTGTTGATACCTTACAAGACAAGCGAAAATATCAATATGCTGAAAAACGCGGGCTTTAAACAAGTCGAGGTGTTTTTTCGCTGGTATAATTTCACAGGAATAATAGCAAAAAAATGATAATACAATTAGGAAATTTCTTCTTTAGGTACAGAAATGTAATTTTCATATTTCTGTACTTACTACTATTTGCCCCATCGATGGAGTTGTTTGGAGCGGAAAGATGGGGTGACAAATATTATTTTTATCCCATTGTTTTTGGCTTAATAATAACCATTTCCGGCCAGCTCATTAGGGGCGGCACCATAGGGTTAGCGTATATAATAAG
>QFQM01000048.1 GCA_003243255.1 Flavobacterium psychrophilum
GTGCAGTATGTTATGTAAACGAGTTGCTTGAATTTAAGCCTTATGATAAAAACCTGTGGTTAAAAAAGATAGGGCTTTATAACCTTATGGGAGACACCGTTGAGGCTAACAGGCAATTGAAAAGATTATACCAGATATTTCCGGAAGACAAGGAGGTAAAAGCAATGTATACTAATACCTTAAAAGAAAGTGCGGTTAACCAGGATAGAAAGGGTAATACTGAAAATTCTGCAAAGCAATATGAAGAAGTACTGGCAGTAAACAAAAAAGATGCTGAATCATACATTAGCCTTATTAATGCTTACAGCAAAGTTGGAAATTATGATTCGGCACTGGCAACGGCCGATAAAGGCCTGAATGCTCTGCCGGGCAATAAGGAGATACTGGATAAAAAGATTGGTATTTTAGAACAAATGCATGAATACCAAAGAGCGATTGACATTGTAAGGGTACAGCAAAAAAAAGGCAATAATGCTCATTACAATCAGCTTCTGAATTATTTGATGGCAGAGGCTGCAAGGTATTACAGAAACAGTGATCCTTATGAACTCTATGGCAAGGTGTATGAGAAGGATAAATCAAATAAGGAAGCTAAAGATTACCTGCTTAATACAGCTGTGAGCCGTGGCTATTATGGCGATGCCCAGGAACTGCTTACTAAAGAACTCAAAAAAAATCCTTCATCAAAACAATTGCTTTCAAAACAGTTATATGTATACGAAAGCCAACAGAACCGACAGGGAGCGCGCGCTACTATTCAAAAACTTTATGACTTGTATGGAACTGACTCTGATATAAAGGACAGATATGAATATTATATTTTTCAGGATGCCAAAGATGAATTCAGGGATGGTAATTATGCGGAAGCTTTACCTGTTTTTAAGAGCCTGGTAAATTCTGCGGAATATGGAAAACCCGCTAATAATTATATCTATTCCGTTTATCTTGAACAAAGAGCCTATGGTAAGGCATTAGACCATATTGAAGGACTTATAAAGGCATATCCGGAAGAGCAGGAATATATTTTAAAAAAGATTGATCTGCTTGCAGATATGGGCGATTATGAAAATGCTTATACTATGGCTAAGCACTATGCCGACTTGTATAAAGATGATACAGGATATAGATATATGCTGACTGATATCTCTTTTGAGTATATGAAATACCTTCAGGAAAAAGAGGAATTTGAAACAATCAAAACGATAGCCGATGAAATCCTGGTAAGCGATCCTGATACTATTGAGGCATATCAATATGCTATTGCTGCAAGAACATATATGAATCAGTATGACGAGGCCATGACAGTTGTAAATCAGGCTCTGGTGCATTTTCCGGATTCTAAAGAACTTCGCTTAAAACAGGCAGGTCTGTATTCTGCTATGGGTGATCACAAAAAGGCATCAGATGCATTATTTGCTATGGAAAAAGATTATCCATATAACAATAGCATCAGGAATTCACTGGTTGAAGAAATGATGCTTCATGCTAAAGAAATGGAAAAAAAGGATGAAGGCTTTGAGGCAATGAACATTTACAGAGAAGTAATGCTGCTAAAACCTTCCGATACTCTGGCTCCTTACAAGCTGGCGAATCATCACATCAACAGAAAAGAGTATAATGATGCTATGAAAGTTCTGGATACTGCACTGCAACAGAATAAAGACAATCAAAGCCTTTTGTATCTTAAAGGCGTAGTGTATGAAAACTTGAACGACTTTGCCCTGGCTAAAGAATATCAGGAAAAATATACTCCGCCTGCGCACAAGGCAGCAGAGTATAAGGATCATATGGACTATCTGAATTCAAGGCTTCTTAAAAATCAGATAAGCGTAACTTATCTCAAAGCTACTGCTGATACCATTCCGTTTAACTTATCTGTAGGTACATTAGAATACACCAGATATGCTAAAAAAGATACTTATGTTGTGAGGGGTAATTATACAGGGAAAGATTCAGGAGTTGGACTTCAGGGTGAGGTTGACTGGTATCACACGTTTAAAAATAAATCTTATTTTTTGGCAAATGGCGCGGTAGGAAGCAAATTCTTTCCAAAGTTCAGAGGTGCATTTTCGTTTTATCAGCCATTTGCAAAAACATGGCAGGCTGAGCTTGGCGGACGCTATCTGTATCTACAGGATAATCGCAGCCTTTACACAGGAATAGTGGGAATTGAGAAATCGATAGGCGACGTTTGGCTGAATGCAAGAGTATCGCTTATTACTCCGGGGAGTGAACTTTACCATAATGTTTTGGGTCAGGCACGCTTTTACATGCGCGATGCGAAAGATTATTTACAGGCAATGGCCTCGGTTGGGAATGCCCCTGAAGACCTGAGTCTTGATTTTCAGATCAATAATACTTTGTCTTTTCCTACTACAATGATAGGTGCAGGATATTTTCATTCGATAGGCTACAAAACAGTTTTTGGTGTAATAGGTAACTGGTACAATTATCATATAACAGATGATTTATATACCAGTCAGTACACTTTGTTATTTACTGTAAGAACAAAATTTTAGCATTAATGAAGTTTTTGTATACCATATTGATACTGTTTTTGTGCATTGGCTGCAGACCGCAGCCAAAAGAAATTATTATCTATGAAAAAGAAAAGACAGTACCTATGATAGTTATGGCAGATGAAAGCCTTAAAGCATCAGCAGATTATTTTGCCGGAATATTTGAAACCTCTTTTGGTGATAAAATTGAGGTTGGAGAAAAACCAACTAATGACAAATACATTGAACTGGATATCATAAAAAAAGACAAAAACAAAGACTATTTTACTATAACTTCCGATTACAGATCGGTAAAAATTGTAGGTACGTCTGTTGAAGAAGTTAAAAAAGGGATATGTTATTTTTTCAGGCAGTATGCTGGTGTACATTATATTTCAGGAAGAGGAATTATTCCTTCAGCAAATAAAATTATAACTGTTCCTACAGATCTTGATTTTGTTCAAACGTATGCTTTTGAATACCGTGAACCTTATTTTCCGGATAATTATGACGTAGAATTTAGGAATTGGTACGACACACACGCTATGGAAGATGCATGGGGTATCTGGGGACACAACCTTTTTAAAGTAGTAGGTACATCTCCTGAAATGATGGCTAAAGTAGATGGAACAATCAATGAGGAACAGTTTTGTTTTTCGGGTACTGCATTTGAAGAAGCACTTACTTCCTATATCAGGAAAATGACAATAGACGAATCACTACGCTCTAAGTTCATGATTCAGCCAAATGATAATGGTATTGTTTGCCAGTGTGATCGCTGCAAGGCTTTGGGAAACACACCAAACAATGCCAGTCCTGCCGTATTTTCACTTCTAAATAAACTGGCTAAAAAATTTCCGGAGCAGCAATTTTTCAGTACTGCCTACATGACAACGTTAACCCCTCCAAAGTTCAGGCTTGCTGATAATGCAGGAGTAATGATAAGTACTATGTCTTTTCCTAAAGGTATAGTTATGGAACAATCCGGCAAAAAGCCTGTAACGGATAAGATTTTTGCAGATTGGAGGAAAGTGACCAATACAATTTATATGTGGGATTATGCGATAAACTTTGATAATTACTTTAAAGCATATCCTACCATGCTTATTGCCCAGGCTAATTTAAAATATTATAAAAAGCAGGGGGTAACAGGGGTATTTATGCAGGGGAGTGAAGACCAGTATTCGGCATATGCAGATCTTAAAAATTACCTGTATGCGTTATTATTGCAAAATCCGGATATTGATATCAAAAAGGAAACGACATGGTTTTTTAAGACTAAATATCCTGATGTTGCAGATTTGCTTATTGATAATTACTTATCTATTGAACAGCGAAGTTTTGATAAAAAGATACTGCTGGATATTTATGGCGGTATGCTGCAATCAAAAAAGAAATATTTAAATGAAGATGATTTTAATAGCTTTTACAGCCGCCTTTACGAAAAAGCAAAAGCTTTAGATAAAAACAGGTTGAAGGATTTGGAACCACTACTGTTATCATTAACATTTATTAAGCTTGAATTGCTACGCACAAATGGTTATCAAAATAGTCCAGGTGAAGCAGTACATGAGGAAGCAAAGGTCTTGTTGGATAGAGTGTCTGAACTTTATGCCCGTACGGGTATTAAAACGTATAATGAAACAGGGGCACTTATTTCAGATTATTCTGATCAATGGCGTTCAGAAGTATTAGATAAGCCTTACCACAACTTATTGTTCGGTAAAAAAGTTAAACTGGATTTTACACAAGATGAAGAATATACCAATGCGGCAGTACTTACCGATGGGGCAGTGGGGTTTGACGATTATTATAATAACTGGATGATCTGTTCTTTAGAACCATTGGCAGTTAAGGTAAATGCGAATGACGTAATTGGTACAACAAAAATAGAAATGGATTTCCTTCTGGATAGTAGGCATAATATATATCCTCCCGAAAGAGTAGAAGTTACAGTGGGGAAGAAAAAATATGAAACAAAAATCATGTTGAATGCTGATAAAAAAGTGTCGAAACAACATGTAGTTATTCCTGTTACAATTTTACCTCAGGATGAAGAAGTACATATTAAAACAATAAAATTTTCGGAGTACAAAACCAAATCGATGGCGTGCGACGAAATTTTCTTTAAAAAGTGATAATTATGAAGATATTTAAAAAGACATATTTAATTGTCCCCGTTTTACTTTTGCTGACTATCGTGAACGGATGTAAGAAAGTAGGAGAGAACAAGATTACTTCCTTAAGGATTGAAGACACCGTACGCCATTATAGCCCGATTATGCAGGGGATGAAGCAGAATATAAATGTAAGGGTTACAAATACAGGAAAAGAGCCTTTAGTACTAAAAAATGTAATGCCATCCTGCGGATGCACTGTTGCCAAGTTTCCTACTTATGCTATTGCCCCTGGTAATGATGCTATTATTGAAATGGAATACGACAGCAGTAAAAACTCAGGTTACACAGCTATTTATACCACACTGACGGCTAATGTACGTGAAAAGTCCCACACTATTTTTTTTGATATCAATGTGGTTCCTAATTCTCATTACAGTAAAGATTATGAGGAAATATATTTTGAAAATGCAGATAAAGAAAATGAGAGAGATGATACAGATAAAGAAACACACATTAAAGCTTATAGTACTCTCTTAAGGCGCTAGAATTCTTTAAGATTGTCTTTGTAGGTACGACCAATGGGAAGTTCTTTGCCGTCCTTTAATTGAACTGTCCTGGAATTGAATGATTCAATATGGTTTTTTAAAACCATGTACGATTTATGTATTCTTATAAAACCCAAATGGCGGTACATTTCTTCAAATTTTGCCATACGTTCAAGCACCATATGTTTTTTATAACGTGATACGATTTTCAGATATTCACCAAAACCTTCTATCCAGTATATATCATCAAGCTTTACCTTGTTTACAATATAATCGGATTTGAACATAATGTAATCCTGTGCGCTGTCTTTTGACTGTATAAAGCGATAATATTCTTTAGCTTTGGTAATGGCTTTTTCAAAACGCTCAAAACTTATGGGTTTTATAAGATAGTCAATTACGTCGAGCTCAAAGGCTTTTGCTGCATGTTGTTCTTCAGCAGTTATAAAAATGCAGAGCGGCTTATATGCCATATTTTGAAGCAGTTCAATCCCATTGATACCGGGCATGTTGATATCGAGTATTAACAGGTCTGTTTCGTTTTGTTCCAAAAAAGCGATAGCCTCCTGTGGATCGCTATATGCAGCCAGGAGATTTATGCCATCAGTCATGGAGCAGTACGTTTTTATCAGCTCCAGTGCCGGGTATTCATCATCTACACCCAGTGCTCTTAGTTGAATCATAGTTTGATTTTGAGAGTAGAAAAATACATCTTATTTGATAATTCCTCAAATAATTCGAAATTTTCAGCATATTCCATTAAAAGTATTTTTTTCAGGGCAGTAAGTCCCATACCATTATAGCCATTGCTCGCATGTTTGTTTAGTTTTTCGGGGATTGAGTTTTTTACTGAGAAAACAAGGTAATTGTCAATCTTATCAAACTGCACATTTATGTAGGCTTCTTTGTCAGTTCCAATGCCGGAATGTTTCAGGGCATTTTCGAATAGTGTAAAATATACCGATGGCGGTACTTCTGCCTGTTCGTGTATCTCACTGTCATTCAGATCAAAAGTAATGTCAAGAGTATTGTTGTATTTAAGCTGATATAGACCTGCAAGGGCTTTCATTATCTCAAACTCCTTTTGGATAGGGATAGTTTTCTTGTCGGTTTCATAAATTACATATTGTAATAACTGGCTTAGCTGCAGTATTGACTCACTCGCATTTGCCTGCCTGTTATAATTTTCTGCATAAATGTTATTAAGCGTATTCAGTAGAAAGTGAGGATTGATCTTCGATTTCATCAGGTTGAGGTCTGTCTCAATTTTCTGTACCTCCAGATCGCGGTAATCATATTCAATTAAAAATTTATGCCTTGATATCCCTAAAAATGAAGATACCAAAATCACGATACTTTGTGAAGCATACACACTTATTAAAAACAATGTTTCATCCTGTTTCAGGCTGCTTTCTTGCGAAAATTCAGGTTCTACAAGCAACCTGAGTAATGAAGTGGTTATAAACAAAATCAGCGCGTATAAAAGGTACTCGGGATATTTATTCGTTTGGTAATAAGCAGGTACCAAATAGGAATAACACACTATATACAGTGCAGTATTTACTATCAGTGTGAAGAGTATACGGTATAAAGCAAATGGCATATCGGTAAAGTACATCACAGAAAAAGAAAGTGCCGCAGTATACACAACAAAAAACAACACGTGCTGTAGTTGAATCAAGTTTGTCCATTGCCTATTCATCAGATTTCCAATTACTTTTTGCTCGAACAACAACCTGAATGCGGCTAGCAGGATAATGATGTTTATTAGTAATACCATATTTTTTTTGAATAAAAATTATGTATAAATCAAAATTATGTGTGTAAAAAAGCAAATATCATTATTTGTGTTTGTGTGATTTGTGCAGTTTGTTTATAAAATATGCAGTTCACTGAAAATTAATTTTTCGGGAAAATCAATCTTATACTTTTACCATCAACAAACAATTAACAATTTAGTAAAATGTATAAAAGAAATATATTAATCCTGCTTTTTTTTATGCTATTTTCTGTGAAGATGATAGCGCAACAGGATAATCTTAATTTATGGCTTCAATATACGATGTCAGCAAAATTAAGCGAAAAATACAGCTTCACAGCACTTTCACAATATAGATCGTATGATTTGATAAAGGATTCCCGTCTGTTTCTGGTATCCACTTATCTTGAGCGTAAGCTTGAGCATGAACTTTATCCTGCAGCCGGATATATGTTTTTGGTACTCGAACCTTATACGAGTGACACTGAAAAGAAAATACGCTATGAAAATCGTCCATACCAACAACTATCCATAAAAAATAAGATAGGACGAACTACATTACTGCATCGCTATAGGGTAGAAGAGCGATTTCTGACCAATCCGGATGATTTTATTGTACGGCTACGTTACCTGATGTCTTTTAAGATTCCGCTTAACGGCGAAGGCAAGCCCAATATCCTTTATGGTATCCTGAAAAATGAGATACGTATGAATGTGGTAAAGGAAGAACAGTTTGACAGTAACCGCATCACAGCAGGTTTAGGAGTAAACCTGGGTGAACAATCTGCCGTTGAACTCTCATTCATTAATCAGATCAGCCCTGATGACACCAGTAACTATGTTTTACTTGGCTTCAGGAACTCTTTTGACTGGTCATCAAAATCAGAAAATTAATTTTTAAAACACAAATAGTATGCTGACAATTTTAGGCTTCACGATGATTATCGTATTTATGTACCTGATCATGACAAAAAGGTTGTTCCCGCTTACAGCGCTCATCCTGATTCCTATTCTTTTTGCTATTTTCGGTGGTTTTTCAGCCGAATTAGGGACTATAATTATGGATGGGGTAAAGAATATTGCACCTACAGGTATCATGTTGATTTTCGGTATATTGTTCTTTAGTATAATGATAGATGCCGGTTTGTTCGATCCACTTGTAAATCTGATATTAAGGTTTGTAAAGGGCGATCCCGTAAAAATTGCCATAGGAACGGCATTGCTTACCATATTGGTTTCGCTTGATGGTGACGGTGCCACTACATATATGATAGTTGTAGCCGCAATGTTACCGCTGTACAAAAAGATGGGCATGAACCCATTGGTTCTTTCCGGTATAATAATGTTAGGGGGAGGGGTAATGAATATTCTGCCTTGGGGCGGACCTACTGCCCGTGCCATGACCACACTTAAAATGGACGCTTCGGAACTTTTTATGCCAATGATACCTGTTATGGCCGGAGGTATATTATGGGTACTCTTTTCGGCATTCTTGCTGGGTATTCGCGAAAAGAAGAGGATAGCAAAAGAAGGGGATATGAATAAACATTTAAAAAATGTTGAGGAAGAGGTGGTTCAGCGTGAACTGAAAAGGCCTGGTCTTATTTGGTTCAACCTGTTCCTTACCATACTGTTGCTTGCCTCAATGATGTTTGATATATTGCCATTGGCTGTGTCATTTATGATAGCCTTCTGCATAGGGCTTATTATCAATTATCCAAAGGTCGAAGAACAGCAGAAAGTACTTAAGCTTCATGCAGGCAATGCACTTTCGGTAGCCTCTATGATTTTTGCAGCAGGTATATTTACAGGAATACTTACCGGTACGGGTATGATGGATGCCATGGCCAGTTCTATGATAGATGTAGTGCCTGATACCTGGGGAAGTGCTTTTCCTGTGCTGACTGCTGTAAGTAGTGCCCCGCTTACATTCTTTTTGAGTAACGATGCTTATTATTTTGGTATACTGCCTCTTGTAACAGAAACAGGCCTGCATCTTGGCGCTACCAAACTTGAAATTGGTATAGCATCTCTCATAGGGCAGGGTGTACACTTATTGAGTCCTCTTGTGCCCTCTACTTATTTGCTGGTTGGCCTGGCAGGTGTAGAGTTTTCTGACCATCTTAAGTTTACTATGAAATGGGCTTTAGGTTCGTCACTTGCTATGCTTATTGCAGCACTACTTATAGGGTTAATAACTTTTTAAAGCTACCTTTACAAGCATAATTCTGAGTCAGGTTTTAAAAATGAATATACAACAGCAACATCCGGTGAGAACCGGAATACCCGGCAAATATTTAAAAAACTTAGCAGCTTATGTTGCTGTAGCGTTATTTTTGGGTATTGCTGTAGGACATTATTATCCTGAACAGGGCATTCAGCTGGATTTTCTTGGAAATGGCTTCTTGTATCTTATTGAACCCCTTATTCAGCCAATAATATTTTTAACCATAATTATAGGGGTCAGTAGCATTGATAATCTTAAAAAAGTAAGCCGGGTTGGTATTAAGGCAATAATCTATTTTGAAATAATAACAACGATTGCAATGGTGATGGGTATTACCGCTGCATTGTTCATAGAGCCGGGAAAAATCGAGAAAAGCCTTATTGATGTGGCAATACCTGAAAATTTTACGGCAAGCGAACCATTGGATGGAGGATGGTTTAATTTTATAATACTTAACCGTCCGCTGGTATTGGTACTCATTGCTGTTATAGTTGGTATTTTACTGAGCCTTTCTTCAAAGAGAGCGAAATACGTAAATACTCTGCAAAGGATAATGGCTTTTTTATATAAGGTGCTGATGTATCTGTTTTTACTGATACCAATCGCCGCTTTTGGCGGAATGGCCTATGCTGTATCACGTTTTGGAATCCACAGCCTTTTGCCTTTAGGAAAGCTGCTGGCAACTACATACATAACAATGGCTTTCTTTATATTTATAGTATTAGGGGGGCTTCTACGTTATTATAAGATAAGTCTTTGGAAGGTATTGAGGTATATTAAGGAAGAACTGCTTATCGTTTTTGGTACGTCTTCTTCCCGTACTGCATTTCCGCTGATTGTATCAAAGCTTGAAAAGGCCGGTTGCAGCAAAACAGTAGTTGGGCTTTCTATTCCGTTAGGTTATTCGTTTAATCTTGCCGGAGCATCAATATTTTTGCCGGTATGTACATTATTTGTTGCCCAATTGTTTAATGTTGAGCTCAGTGTTAATGATATTATTACTATAGGCCTTGTAATTATGGTCACATCAAAAGTGGCCTCCGGTATTCCGGGGTCAGGCTTTATAGCCCTAACTATAACACTCACAACACTAAATAAATTTCCGATGGAAGGGCTGGCATTGCTCTTTAGTATCGACAAATTTATGAATGAGGCCCGCACAATAACAAACTTTATAGGTAACACTGTGGCGGTAATACTCATTTCCAAATACGAAAAGGATTTTGAACCGAATCCTGAAGTAGATCTTTCAATATAAGATGAATAACATTTAATAATATAATAAAAAATGACTGAACTATTACAAACCATCAGTACCCTTTGGCAGGATATCATTGCAAATCCGGGGACATCCATTGCAATTATCGGTAACCTTATTCTTATTGAAAGTCTTCTTTCTGTAGATAACGCTGCTGTTCTTGCCACAATGGTAATGGATCTTCCTGAACATCAGCGCGACAGAGCACTTAAATATGGTATTTGGGGAGCATACATTTTCAGGGGTATAGCAATGGTGTTTGCTTCAGCACTTATAACAATCTGGTGGTTAAAGCCTATAGGAGGATTATACCTGCTTTATCTTGTATACTCATGGTATAAAAGTAAACGATCAGAGGCAGGAGAGGAAGAAACTGTAAATAAAGAAGGTAATTGGCTATATCGTGTCACTGTTGGTACTATTGGTAATTTTTGGGCTACTGTTGTACTTGTTGAACTTATGGATATGGCATTTTCTATTGACAATGTTTTTGCAGCCGTTGCCTTCACACCAAATATTATACTGGTATGCATAGGTGTGTTCATTGGTATACTGGCTATGCGTTTTATTGCTCAATGGTTTGTGGGACTTATGGAAAAGTACAGGTTTTTAGAGACTGCTGCCTTTGTTGTAATAGCCATTTTGGGTATTAAACTGGCATTGTCATTATATGAGCATTTCTATCCTAAATCTGGATTCAGTATATTCTTAGGCAGCCATATGGCAGATATTGGTATCTCGGCCCTAACTGTCGCTATATTTTTTGTACCGATAATTACCAGTACGCTGTTTAATGTTCCGGGGAAAAATGTAAATACGGCTGATAAGTAATATTTCGTTGGTTATACAACAATAGCTTAACCTATAACGGATAAAAAAACATTTGTATGCTGGTGCAAAATGCAAAACTAAATCAAAGTCTAACTGCCCAATTATGGGGAAACAATAAATTGTAAATATTGCTCAACGCTATCGTAGCCATTGCCTGTAAGCTTTTTTTTAAGCCTCATTTTACAGGCTCTTACACTTTGTGGTGAAATCCCGAGCACATTTGCCATATCGGTAGCATTAAGTTTTAACCTCATTAGCACCAGTACCCGTATTTCGGCTTCGGTTACAGCTACCCCTCCAACGTTTATTCTGCTGAAAAAGTCCGGGTAAATTGAACCAAATCGTAGTTTGAACTTGTCCCAGCTGTCATCGGTTAATATCTTCTGTTCCAGCAGATCGTTCATATCATAATCAGCCTCTGCAATATCTGTATCAGGGTTTTGCAGTTTATTGATGATGCTTTTTTGATGGGCAAGATCTATAATATATGTTTTTAGTTCTTCTTCTTTTATCTGAATTAGTTGTAAAGAATTCTGAAGTTGTAATTCCAGCTGACTCTTCCTGAACTTTATAACCGAGAAATACCTGTAAATAAAAAATGATGCTATTAATAAAACAATTAGCATGCTCACTACAAAAAGCATGAAGCGGGTGTTGGCGATTTCTTTTTCATTCTGAAGGTTTTTAATCCTTAGATTTTTAACTTCCAGACCCAGGTTTGCCTGATATTTAGAAAGCAGGTTGCTTTGATTGGCCTCCATAATTTCCTTTTCTGCTTCGTAATGTTTTTTGAAGTAGTATAGTGCCGAATCCTGTACATTGAAAAGATCATAATTGCGAGATAATTCCCTGAGTCCTTCACTTATACGTACTTTACTTTTTACTTTGTAGCTTAGTTTCAGGCATTTCTGACCGGCCCACAAAGCCTTTTCTTTATTGCCTTGTTTAGCATAGACTGTACTTAGGTTTTGGTATGCAGTAGCCATACCTTCAAAATAATTTATCTTTTTGCATTCTTCCAGAGAGAGCAGGTAAAATTTTAAAGCTTCGGCAAATGACTCAGAAAATCGGTATATCTGTCCCTGATTGTTGTACGCTATCGCAAGATCTCTTGACTCTCCAAGTTCCCTGAAAATATCGATTGCCTTATTGTTTTGGTTGAACGCAGCTTCAAAGTTTCGCTGTTCTTTAAGAATTAGTGCGCGGTTGGTATGTGTTAAGCCCAAAAGTCTTTTCATACCATTTTTTTCGGCCATAGCGGCTGCTTCGGTATAGCATTCCATAGCAGCTGTGTTGTTCTCAAGGCGCCAATGCACTAGTCCGAGGTTGTTGAGCAGCGTTGCTGTTTCTTTTTGATCGCCTGAGGCCTTAACTATTTTGTATGCTTGTGTAAAATAGCCAAGTGCCTCCTGATAATTCCCTAGGCGCCACTGTTCGTTGCCCATATCGGTCAGCTTTGCCGGGTTGTCCTCTCCGGGCTGATTTTTTGGGATAGCCTTATCGTTGCTGTTTCCATTGCAGCTTATAAGCAGCAATAAAAAAGACATCCCCATTATAATTATCCATTTCGATCTTTTAGTATTCAGCATGCCCCAAATTTAGATTTTAAAAGGCATATAACAAAAAAGGCTCCGTTTTTATAAACGGAGCCTTTATCAATAGCTTTAGTAAACTATTTTATAATCATTTTTCTTGCCTGTTTAAAGCCATTCGACTCTATCTGGTAAAAGTAGATGCCAGAGGTTAGGCTCTTCGAATCAAATTGTATTGTATTGCTGCCAGGGGAATAGTTGTCATTTGCAATTTCCCTGACTAATCTGCCCTGAAGGTTATAAAGCCTAATTATAGCCTTGCCACCGTTAACAAGTGTAAAAGGTATAGTAGTGGTTTCTTCTACCGGATTAGGATAGTTTTGTCCAAGTATATTCTGCTTTTTATCAGGTGTTAATCCATCAGGAAGTCCAAGAGTGCCGTCATGCTGAGTTTCAAAAAAATAAGTACCCTCATAATAAGCCTGGTTGCCTGCGCTTCCGGCCAGTAATAGCCTGTTATCAGGATGAGGAATAAGTCTTTTACCATAGAACTCTGCATATTCAGGCCCTACAAAAAACTCCTCATTAGCGTTTTGTCCATTGACATCAACGGTGATAAGTGAGGCGATAGGGAAAGGTGAAGTGAAAATTTTGTGAGGAAAAGGGTCAACAATCATCTGGTCCATTATATAACATACATCAGATCCGTCGATATGAAAATCGTTATAATAGCGCATGTTTTCAGACTGAAAATCCCAAAGTTTTTCACCCGTAGTGGCATTGTATTTTATAAGTTCATTGTGTATATCGCCATTATTAGCAAGGCTGTAGCCTATTACAGCAATATCTCCATTGCTAAATGGTTTTAGGGTGTATGAACGTTCTTTTGTATCCGCATTACCAAAGGTTGTACTCCACAGAACTTCACCTGTAGTGCTTATTTTTGCAGTTACCATATTTTCATCATAGGTTTCGCTGTTTTGCGAATAGCCGTTTACATAGATATTGCCTTCAGTTGAAATATAGAGATCAGTACCGGAAGAAGATTGCCCTTCTACAACCACAGGAGCAATCCAGCCAGTTGATCCATCTGCATTAAACTGTACTGCGGTAAGGTTTACATTCTGAGCCATAAAGTTACCGCTACCATGAGTACCGGCCAGTATCAGTCGGCCGTCTGTGTCTACCTTTCCTGAATTAATGGTATAGATGTTATTTCCACTTATTCCCGGCATAAAAGTTTTCCACTCCTGTAATCCTTCCGCATTAAGCTTAATTCCCAGGAATGAGGCATTTTGGCTGTCTTCGCTTTCATAGGCAGTACCTCCAAGATATACTGAGCCATCAGCCTGTGGTTCTAATACATATACAGAAGGGCTATAAAGCTCAATTTCAGAAGACCATAATTGTGTACCTTCCGGAGAAAGCTTAATAACTTTTAATACCGGAGGATATTCTTCAAAACCTGGCATAAGACAAACATAAGCATTACCATTGGTATCGGTACGGCCTATAATACCATCGGCAGGATTGCCATTGGCAGCATTATACACCTTATTCCAAACAGTATTACCTTCTGCATCATATTTTACGATGAAGTAATTTGGAACAAGCATTTCGTCAATGAATTTATAATATGATCCGGTTGAAAATGTATTACCATTCCCATCGGCAAACGAATTAAGCATTGTCGCAGCAGGCGATCCAAGATTGCTGTATACTGAACTCCATTCAGGTTCAGGGCTGATAGTATCAAATCCCGATTTAACTGTTTCAAAAACAGAACCGTTTTCGCTATAGAATGAGTTGACTGAGAAGTAAACATTGCCCAAACCATCAATACCTGCTCCTGCCATACCGGACATACTTGCCGTACCGTCAGTAGTAGATATTACAAAAGCCGCCTTACCTAAAAGATTACCTTCAGGGGAATATTTATAGGCACGTGCTGCAACATCCTGTTCCCATACTTCAGCTCCGGGAGTCATCCCATTTGCCGATACAATTATATTGCCGCTCGTGTCAAACGATAATGTGGCATTTGTTGTTTCAATAAGTTCTGAAGTCTCTTCAACCCAGTTCTGAGTTCCGTCCGTATTGTAAGATATAAGTACTGTACCATCATCAGAGAAGCCACCCAGATGACTTCCGGCTACATATAGAATGTTGTTTTTAAAACCTATTTTCCAGCCTAATGTTATCTCTGTACCGCTTTTGTAAGTTTGAACCCATTGTTGCACGCCTGTGCTGTCATATTTTATAGTACCAATTCGGTTTAAATAGTTGTCAAATGTACCAGTAACAAATATATTACCCTCTGCATCGGTAGTAATGGCATGGGGAACGGAATTTGTTACATCTGCAATATTTTCAGGATCAGTGCTTTCATAATTATAGGCTTGTTCCCATAGTTTTGTTCCTTCCGGACTATATTTAATAGTATGGTAGTTCAACCATCCGTCAGGATTGGGACTATATCCGGTAGTAATTACATTATTGTCAGCATCGACAGCAATGGCTGTGGCTTCATTCCACGTTTCGCCGCCCGCAGGATTTTCGGTAATGTGCCATTGTTCCACACCGCTGCTGTTGTATTTCAGGGTCAGGTAATCAACCGAACTGCCTGACCAGGTAATCCCGGTAATATATACACTACCGTCGTTTCCTATAGTCATAGCATTAGGTACTTCAATAGCTTCATTTCCGTTGTCAAAAGTATTGTCCCAAAGTTTTGTTCCCTCAGGAGAGTATTTAATAACGCGGATGTCCATATCGTTACCGTTCCATTTCAGTCCGGATGCCACTATGTTACCTGAATTGTCAAAGGCTATATGCATACCATATTCTACAGCATACATTACGGCAGGCTCGCGATTTTGCCAAATGGTTACACCATCGGGGCCAACTTTTCGTGTAAAGAAATCGCCGGAAGGCTGATTTTCGTTCGAGCTACCGCCGGTGATGTACGTATTGCCCGATGCATCAGTGATGGCTGCATAGGGAATATTATTGCCTTTATAGGCTTCACCGCCGTAAAATTCATAGTTATTGGAATAGGTAGTGTATTCCGTATTGGGTTTATTACCAATTTGATTCATCATTTTTTGCTGCGGATCAACAATTGGCAATTTGGTGTAATTAGGCTTAAAGGCATCCCATTTCATTAGAGAATAAACCGCACCGCCGGTTTTTGAAATCTGGTAACCGTTTTGGGATTTCAGGTCGTTTTGTGCAAAGGCACTAAAACTCAGAAACGCCAAAAACAGTGAACCAAGGTTGTTCATAGTAGTAAGTTTCATATTTCACGTAGTGTTTGATCAATATGTAAATTTAGCATGAACCTGTGTTTTTTAATGGATTGCAGGTGTAGACATTGGTGTAGACAAATTCAATTTATAATCTTTTTCAAGAGATAAAATATGACGAAAGTTAAGAGATGTTAGTTTCTGTTTTTTTAATCCATCAAAGAAGTCATTCGTTTCCAAATGACTTCCTGATGTAATGAATTTAATTAACATTGCCTTATTTTTTAACCTGTGATTTTTTATAGATATCAGGCTGGCAAGCCGGTTGTATCAAAATCTAATTCTTTACGTCAACGTTTAGTATCGATAAAATTTTATCAAAGATTTCAGTATTTTCATATACTCCGGAGAACATCTCAGAATGCGGACCGTAAGCGAAAACAGGAATCAAAGTTGCAGTATGGTCGTCTGAAAAGAAAGCTCCCTCAATTTTGTGATTCTTCATATCTCCTGTAGGAATGGCAAAACCCGATGTCTCATGATCGGCAGTAATAATTACAAGTGTTCCCGGATTTTTATCGGCAAACTCAATTACTTTACTAATTGTACGGTCAAAATCTATTCCTTCCGTTACTATTGTTCCCGTATCGTTGGCATGACCTCCACTATCAATTTGTGCTGCTTCAATCATAGCGAAGAAAGGTTTCTTTTTAGCGGCTAAAAAAGAAAGTCCCTGTGTTGTAACTTCGGCCAGTAAATTTCCCCTGCCGTTAAGTGCGTGCGGTACACCATTTTCGCTCATAAAGTAAGCAAGGCGATTTGCTTTGTTGCCGGAGATATCAGATATATTTGCAACAGTTTCAAAGGTTTTTGATCCTTCAAAAAATGATTTTCCACCCCCCGAAACAAAAGTAAGTTTGCTTTGCAATAAGTCATTTGCTATTTCCTGCTCCATACTACGGTCTTTTTGGTGTGCAAAAAAAGATGCAGGCGTTGCTCCGGTTAATTCATCGGTAGTTATAATTCCGGTACTGAATCCTTTTTTCTGAAGTATTTCGCAAAGGGTAGGAAGAGGTTTTCCATTATTATCAACACCTATAGCTCGGTTGTACGTCTTTTTACCGGTTGAAAAAGCTGTGGCTCCCGCAGCCGAATCGGTTGCAAAATTGTCAGAGGAGTAAGTTTTAATTAATCCGATGCTTTTTAGTTGGGTAAGTGTAAGTTCTCCGTTATTCATTAGCACAGATGATGATATCTGAGATAATCCATTTCCATCACCAATCATCAAAATTACATTTTTAACAGGCGTTTTTTTGCGGTCGGAAGCATAAGTAGGCTTATAAATTTCGGAAAAAAGCGTGTTTGTAAAGGTCCTTTTGTCTAATGTATTCAGATACTCTACACAGGCAAAAGGTTTATCGGTGTTAATGTAATCAATCCCAATGGAAGCAAAAAATTGCCATGCAGTAGGACAATCAGGTCCGCCCCAAAGTCTGAAAGGTTTGCCATTACCCAAAAAACGAAATGGTTTGCCTTTTCCATGTGCGGATTGTAATGCCTCAACGATTTTTATAGAGTCAGATTTTATAACGCGCCCCTTGCCGTTCCATTCTGAATATTTGTTGAAATCAGCACTGATCAAAGCTACCTTTTTCCATTGGGCATCTGTCAGGTTTTCTGACTTTTGGTAGTCAAAGAAAATAAAGTCAGGATAGGAAACATAATCTTTTGCTTCCGGCTGGCGTCCTGATATTACGAAACGAATGTCAGGATTATTAATTAATTCCGGATACTTTTTTAGAGATGCTACGATAGCCAGTAGTGTACTTGTCCCATCTGTTTTTATGTCAATTAATAATTGTAGCGGTTTACCTATCAGTTGTTTTTGTTTTGCGGCCAATTGTAATGGTTCCAGATACAATGTCTCAAATGTTTTTTCGGCTTGAAGCTGGTTGCTGTTATGCCCAACAAGTAGCTTTTTATCTTGTAAAAAAACATCTACTTCTATAGATGATACTCCTGCGGATAAGGATTTCCAGAACGGCACATTTTGTTCATAATCATTATGCGAATGTACCTTATATTGTGCACTTACCGTTGTAACGGTAATAATTGAAAAGATTGATATTAAAAATGACTTCATAATTTAATTTTATAAAAAAGTAAAATCCCCGTTTGACCGGGGATTTTGAGATTGTTTTTTGCTTTTAGTAACCTCTGTTTTGTACCAGGTATCCGGGTACATTTGAAGCTCCGTCAATGGCTGACTGTGGTATTGGGAACAGACGTTTTGTAACATCTGAATTGGTTTTAGATGTGTAAGTATCTTCATAATGCCCAAAACGAATCATGTCTGTTCTACGGGAATATTCCCAATAAAACTCAAAACCACGCTCACGGTACAGAATATTTAAATCTATTACAGAAAGGGCAGGAGGTGTTACCTGCGGACGTGCCGTTCTTGAACTGCGAACAAAATTCACATCGCTCAGCGCTGCTCCGTTGTTGCCTTTTCTCAGATTCGCTTCGGCACGCATCAAATAAACATCTGCCAAACGGAGCAGAACAATATCTGCCTGACCTTTGTTTCTACCGGTGTTAGATGTACGGCTGAACTGATATTTCTCTACCCTGTATCCATCAGCATAATCTTTATTTTCAGGATTTTCCAGATCGATCTCTTTTACGTGGTTTACATATTTTGTAAAACCATCACGTTGCTCTATCATAGGATATATTTTAAACATGCCATTTTCTGCTTCGAAAGGCTGACCATTAGCTATGTTTCTAAGTCCCCATTGAACACCACGCTGAATACCTCTGTTTATTTCATAAGAGCTTCCGTTTACAAGAAAATAGTGGTTGTCATCATTTGCAGGTGTGATCCCTGTTAAATCACGTAATGCAGCAGGAACAACAAAATTTTCTTTATAAAAACGGGCATCAGCATTTGCAGGGTCTACATTACCATAAGCATCAACCCATGTCTGATAGTATTCAGGTGTAATGGCAGGCCCATCTGTTCCGTTTGCGCCAGGGAAAGCTGCTAATGGATACTGGCTACCTGAAAGCGACCAATATGCCAGCCTGTTGTGAGAAGTCGTGATGTCCTCACGCTGATCTATTGCAAATACGATCTCAGAGTTATTGTGGTTATTGTCATCAAATATGCTGAAATATTCAGGAGCTAATGAATAGTGACCTTCGTTTATAACTTTATTACTGTATTCAATAACTTTGTCCATATCCTGTGATGAAAAATTTGGAGTACCATAAGGATCACGGTACACCGCCGCATTTAGATATAGCTGTGCTAAAAATCCATTAACTGCCGATTTGCCTACACGCCCTGAACCGTTATTATCATTTAAATGCTCAACAACATCTAAAAATTCACTTTCAATGTAAGCTACAGCTTCTTCCCCTCGGTAAATAGTAGAGGTTTCACCCGAACTGTCTTTTTTAAATGTGATGCCCCAATAATCAAGCATAAGCATATTGTAATACGCACGTAAAGCTCTCATTTCATATAGGGCTGCCTGGGCTTCAGTATTTGTCTCTGCCAGTGGTCTTAGCGTTTCTATGGCAGTAACAGTTCTTGAAAGCAGTAACATAAAAGCAGTCCATGTTTGCGAAACTACTACATTAGATGTAGTTGTTGTATGCTGGTGCAATTCTATGTATTTACCTCCGTCATACCAGTCGTTTCCGCTTCCTCGTGGAGGCAGGATACCCTGATCGGAAGAAATTAATTGCAGTCCAAAATTTTTAGTATGTGTGAATGCATCCGGTAAAGAACCATATGCCGGTGCCACAACACCTGCGATTACATTGTCAGTGTCGGCTTGTAATGATTCGTCAATTACCTGTTCTTCAAGGTCTGTACAAGCTGTGAATGTCATTAAATTCAAAGCTAAAAGTGCTGTAATATATCTTTTTTTCATTTTAATTTTTTTATTAGAAGGCTACGTTAACACCAAATGAAATGGTTCTCGCTTTTGGATAAGTACCATAGTCAATACCATAAGTTTGTATTCCTCCGGTGCTTAATCCGGTATTTACCTCAGGATCAAAGCCGTTGTATTTTGTGATTAAGAATAAGTTTTGTCCGGTTACCGAAAGACGTACATTATCCAGGTAATTATCTAAACCTATAAGCTTTGGTTTAATATTATACCCCATTGTAGCATTGTTCAGGCGCAGATAATCACCTTTCTCTAAATAACGGCTTGATATAACATTGGTGTTATTTGTACTCTCATTATCATACTGAATCGCAGCATTTGTTGTATTGTGTGATAGCGACAGGTTACCTTTTGTAAATAAGGTAGATGCAGTATTGTTGTAAATCATGTTTCCTGCAACACCATTAAAGTTAAATCCTAAGTCAAAGTTTTTGTAAGCAAACTTAATATGGAATGCATATGTAAAATCAGGAATTGCACTTCCCATAGCCACGCGGTCATCATCCGTAATTTGTCCATCATTGTTTGCATCACGGAAAATATTAGTTCCGTTTTCATTTATACCCTGAAAGTCCAGAACATAGAATGTACCTATTGGTTCATTATTTATGTACCCGTTGATTGTAGCATTAGTAGTTCCGGGACCCTGAGCTTCTCCGGATGTTAACACTTTAAAAGGCGATTTTTTTACTACGTTGTCAATTAATGTGATGTTTCCGCCAACATTGAAGCTAAAATCTTTTGTGAAATTTCCGTTATAATCTAATGCAAGCTCTAAACCGGTGTTTTCTATTGTCATGTCCGGAATATTCTTCCAAAGCTTTTCTGTAGGGGTAATAGGATCGGTAGGATTAATTTCAAGTAAAATGTCTTTGGTCTCTTTCTTAAAGTAATCTACTGAACCTGTTAAACGGTTTTGAAAGAATCCAAAATCCAAACCTATGTTAGTTTGAGTTGTTACCTCCCATTGCAGATCAGGATTCGCTGTACGGACCAAAATAACACCTACAGGGTAATTTCCGGTTCCGTCAAGCGGATAAGTTGCATTACCTTCATTAGAGCTTTGGTAGCTTGATTGTGTAATTTTGCTTGGTATTTCCTGATTACCTGTTTGTCCCCAGCTGGCTCTAAGTTTAAGGTTACTTACAGCATTTACACCAGAAAGGAAATTCTCTTTGCTAAGATTCCATCCGGCTGCAACAGAAGGGAAGTAACCATAACGGTTATTTTTACCAAATTTAGACGAACCATCAGCACGCATTGTAAACGTAACAAGGTATTTGTCGTTATAAGCATAGTTTAAACGCCCAAAGTATGACTGTAATTCATTCTTATTTGCATCTGAATAAGAAGAAAGCAGTTCTGTAGCAGCCTGGATCTGGTATTTAGGATCAATACCATTATTAGGGAAACCATTGTAATTCCAGCCACGGGCTTCATAAAATATGTCCTGATACGATTGACCTATTAAGGCAGTAAAATTATGTTTTTCAGTTAATAGGTTATACGTTAGGGTATTCTCAACTAAAGAGTTTTTATTGGTAGTATATGCCAAAGACAGATTTCCAATTTCCTGTGGTATTTCATTAGGCCTGTTTTGAACAGCACGGTCTGCCGATGAATAATCAACACCTAAGTTTAGTTTATAAGTAAGTCCCTTAATAATTTCGTATGAAGGGCTGATATTAGCCACGATACGATTATTGTTGGTTACATCGCTATAAATGTCCTGGCGAATTAATGGGTTAAATGATCCGTTGTTAAAAATAGTGGTCGGTTTCCCGTCTGTGTAAGCTGCATATGTTGGGTTCATAGACAACATATCAGATACGATGGTAGAAGCATTAGCCCTGTTGTTTTCTGTGCGTGTGCTAACAAGGTTAAAGTCTACATTAAAACGATCATCAAGAGCTTTTTGAGAAAGTTTTACGCGGGCTGTATATCTTTTCAGATCGCTATTTTTTAGAATACCTTCCTGATCTTCATAGCCTACCGAAGCAAAGTAGTTGGTTTTTTCTGTAGCACCGCCAACAGAAAAATTAATATTATTTGAAATAGCGGCACGGGTTAACTCATTCTGCCAGTCAGTATCAGCACCACCTTCATCCAGTGTTGCACCTATAGCTGTAACCTGTTTCCTAAATTCATTTGCACTGAAAATATCTACTTTATTAGCTATGGATGAAATGGCCTGATTTGCAGAAAAATTTACCTGCATTCTGCCGCTTTTACCTTTTTTCGTGGTAACTACAATTACTCCGTTAGCTGCACGCGCACCATAGATAGCCGACGCAGAAGCATCTTTTAGAACTTCAATAGATTCAATGTCTGATGGGTTAACAAAGTTCATTGGGTTAGTAGGAACACCTGTAGAAGTATTGTCTATTACAAAACCATCAATTACATATAAAGGTGTTGTTCCTGAACGTAAACTGCTTACCCCACGAATTACGATATCCTGTGAAGCACCGGGCTCACCACTTGTATTAGAAACATTAACACCGGCAACTTTACCTTGTAATAGTTGTCCGGGGTTTGTCATTAATCCCTGGTTGAAGTCTTCATTCTTTAAAGTTCCTATAGCGCCTGTTACATCCGAGCGCTTTTGAGAGCCATACCCAATCATAACCAGTTCTTCAAGTTCACTTGAATCGCTTTTCATGGTGATTGTTATTGGTGCGGTTGAGGAAACATTTATTTCCTGATTTTTCATTCCTAATGAAGTGATCAGTAATTTATCGCCAGTTGATGCCTGAATGGTGAATTTTCCATCAAGATCTGTCGAAGTTAAAGCCTTACTTCTCTGGTTAAGAATATTTGCTCCGGGAATTGGCAATCCCTGATCATCGAGCAACGTACCGGACACTGGCTGTTGGGCCCATGCAAAGGTAATTGCACTAAAAAAAATTAAAAGTAAATAATAGAATTTTGTCATAATGATGTAGATGTTTTAATAGATATGCAAAGAAACTATGCGCGCATCGAAACCATATTTCCTAATCTTAAACAAATGCCGCTTTGATGTTAATCTTGCCTTAACTATTTACTTTAATTTTAAGTTTAGTTTATTAATGCTCCTTGTCTTTGTGTTTAAGTTCTTGTTTTTCAGTTGATTGTTTTTTGTTTGGAATTGAAGGGTGTGTAAAGTATTTATTTTTTAAATATCTGGAGGGTAACTTTGCAGGCTTAAATTACAACTATGCAATACATAAAAAACTTGATGATCATGGGTGTCCTAATCGGCGCATTAGGAAACCCTGTAGCAGTACATGCTCAAAAAACTGAACCTTTAAATATTATATTTATGGTTGGAGACGGTATGGGAGTAGCACAGGTATCTACTGCGTTTTACTTTGGTGAAGGAGTACCTAACTTTCAACAATTCCCTATTGTTGGGCTTTCTGAAACTTCTTCTACAAGCAATAAAGTAACTGATTCGGCTGCGGGAGCTACCGCTTTTTCTACAGGGCAAAAAACATTTAACAGGGGTATTGGTGTTAGTAAAGACACAATAGCCATACCTACTATCTTAGAACAATTACGTGATAACGGATACCAAACAGGACTTATTAGCTTAACCTCTGTAACACATGCTACTCCGGCGGCTTATTATGCTCATGTTAAGGACAGGGATATGCATGAAGAAATTGCATCACAACTTATTGATGCAAAAGTGAATTTTTTAGCCGGGGGAGGCCTGAAATTCTTTAATAAAAGAAAAGATAAAAAGAACTTATTAAAAGACTTAGGTAAACTAAACTACAAGATTGATACCCTAAATCTTTCTAAGCCTGATTACAAAAGAAACAATATTTATATGTTGGCTCAGGATGCACTGCCAAATAAAGTACAGGGCAGAGCTGATTTTTTACCAGATGCAACACGTGTTGCATTAGATTATTTCTCTCATCAAAAGGAACCTTTTTTCATGATGGTTGAAGGTTCTTTTATAGATTGGGGCGGACATGCAAAAGATCCTGAAATGATGGTTAAGGAAGTGCTTGATTTTGATAAAACCATAGGGGTAGTGATAGATTATGTAAAAACACATCCTAATACACTTTTAATTGTTACTGCCGACCATGAAACAGGAGGTGCTAATCTGGGTAAATATTCTGAACTAAACCCAGGCGATGGTAAACCGGTACTGGTACCTAATAAACTTCAGGTAAATTTTTTCACAGACCAGCATACTGCAACTTTAGTACCTGTTTTTGCTATGGGTAAAGAAGCGGGTTTGTTTTCAGGACTTTATTCTAATAACACGATTTACTGGAAATTAATAGAGGCGTTAAAAAAATCCGGAGTGAAAATTAAATAGAAATTATATAAAGATACTAAAGGCCTGCATTTATGCAGGCTTTTGTTATTTAAAGCTGAATGTCCGGAAATCAATAAGACCGAAAACCTGCATATTTAGTGATGTTTTCAATTTTAAAAGGGCATTGTGACGAATGTATTAATATTTATAAACTGCCTGTAATTTCAACGATCTAAAGAAGGAGAAAGTGCCAAATTAAACTTAATATACTTTCTTTTTCTCTTTTGGTCACTTATTTTAGGTGTGAAAATTTTAAAACTAAAATGCAAACGTCTATGAAAAAATCATTTTATGCAACAGCACTTTCTGCTGTTTTTTTAAGCCTTTTATCATGTGGTGATGACGATAAATCAGATACCGGTCCAGTGGTAACCGGTCCGCCTGTCGAAACCGAAGATCCTAATACAAGTTATCAACCAGCGTTTGACGGACAGACGCGCGCTAATGGTGCCACGACCACTACTGCATATACAGCTGACATTATAACTTCAGGATTAGCATCACCGTGGGGAATTACAGGACTGCCGGATGGAAGATTGCTTGTTACTGAAAAAGGAGGTAATTTACGCATCGTTACCCAGGAAGGACAGATAAGTGCACCAATTGGTGGATTACCTGCGGTTAACTCTGAAGGGCAGGGCGGATTGCTTGGTTTATGTCTTGACCCTGATTTTGCATCAAACAGGATGGTATACTGGGTGTTTTCAGAAGCTGTATCGGGAGGAAATGTTAGTGCTGTCGCTAAAGGAAGACTGGCAAATAATGAGCAGGCCATTGAAGCGGCTACTGTAATTTATCGTGCAAATCCTGCTAATGCCAGTACACTGCACTATGGAGGCCGTATATTATTTGATAGTAACGGAAACCTTCTTGTTAGTACGGGAGAGCGTTCTGTGTTAGAAACCCGTCCATTAGCACAGTCGGTTGCTTCAGGTCTTGGTAAAATTATCAGAATAACAAAAGATGGCCAGCCGGCTACTGGTAACCCCGGTTTTTCGGGAACAGGAGTTTTACCGGAGCTGTACAGTATAGGGCATAGAAACCCTCAGGGAATTGCACTCCATCCTGCTACAGGTGAACTTTGGCAAAGCGAACACGGTCCGCGTGGGGGCGATGAGATTAATCGTGTACTGGCAGGCAGAAATTACGGATGGCCAGTCATAACATATGGTATAGAGTATAGTGGAGAACCTATTGGTGATGCTATTCAGCAAATTGAAGGTATGGAACAGCCTGTGTACTATTGGGATCCTGTCGTATCTCCGAGTGGTATGACATTTTACAAAGGCAAACGTATACCTGAATGGGAGAATAATCTATTTATCGGTACCCTTAGCGGTGCACATATCGTTAGGTTAATAATTCATAATAATCGTGTAGTCGGAGAGGAAAGGCTTCTTTCTTCTGAAGGACAACGTTTTAGAGATATTACCCAAACTACTGATGGCGCATTATATGCTGTTACTGATCAGGGAAGACTATATAAGATTGATAAACAATAAATTTTTTTGTTAATCTTTTTAATATATACCAAAAGTAAAAAGGGCTGTATCACTTTTGATATGGCCCTTTATCGTTGAAAGTTTTATATGAATTCACTAAAGCCAAAAAACTAAAAAATCAATATGAAATTCCAAGCATCAAATAACAACTATGTTTCGATAAAAGGGATAGTAATTAACGATATTACGTTAGTTTGTTTTAGGGATTTGTTTTTAATGTGTTGATTTTTAGTGAAATAAATTAATGGCATATAATGTGTTTTCAATCATCAAATACAGTAAGCTTTAGTGCTTAATTGTAACGCTAACACTAACCATTAATCCAATTTTATGAAACGCAGAGCAACAGACGGGAGAAGCAATACCCTTTTAAAAGGTTTGGATAATTTGACCTTAAAAAATCACCTGCCTGTAGGAGATTTATTTATAACTTTATATTATATAGAAAGTTATGACTTTCCTATGCACTATTTATAAAACCAAAATACCTATTCTGATACTCACCAAAAGCTACAATTATGAATAACGATATTTACCAGATTAAAAAGTTGCTCAATACAAAAAATGGCACCTTTACGTATTACAGTCTTCCCGAAATGCAAAAACAGGGATATGACATAGAAAAGATGCCCTTCTCAATTCGTATATTATTAGAAAACGTTTTGCGGAATTTTGATGATTTTGCTATAACACGTGATAATATTGATACTATACTCAACTGGAAGCCTGAAGCCTCTGATAAAGATATTCCGTTTAAGCCGGCACGTGTTCTCATGCAGGATTTTACAGGCGTTCCTGCTGTTGTTGATATTGCATCGTTACGGGCAGAGGTTGCACGAAAAGGAAAAAACCCCGATGAGATTAATCCACTTATACCGGTCGACCTGGTTATAGACCATTCGGTACAGGTAGATTATTTTGGTACGCAGTATTCTTATGAACGCAATATGGATGAAGAATACAAACGCAACAATGAGCGTTATCAGTTTTTAAAATGGGCACAGCAGTCCTTCAGTAATTTTAGTGTTGTACCTCCCGGAATGGGTATTTGCCATCAGGTGAATCTGGAGTACTTGTCTAAAGGGGTCATA
>QFQM01000381.1 GCA_003243255.1 Flavobacterium psychrophilum
TTTTAAGCGGAGGAAGAGGGATTCGAACCCCCGGACCTGTTACAGTCAACAGTTTTCAAGACTGCCGCAATCGACCACTCTGCCATTCCTCCAATATGTGTTGCAATTCGTTCCCTCATTGCGGTTGCAAATATAGTAAGGTTTTTCGGTTTTGCAAATGAATACGCTTTTTTTATTATTTGTTTTCTGATGTTAGTGTTTTCAGGCTTTTCAGTAAGCTTTTAAAGTCGGAAGTGTACAGCCTATGTCTGTCATTTATACCCAAACCAAAACCATAGCCTCCTTTTTCCTGCATATATAATTAAAAACAATACGGTTCAATTATCGTCTATATGTTATGGCGGGTTTTGCCTTAATATGATCTCAAAAAGAAATAATTTTTGTGCGATACAATTTATTATATTTAGGTAATGGAAAAAATAAAATTTTTTGGACGATATGAATCTGCTGAGACTTATGCTCTTAGGGAGTTCCTGCGCAAAAGCATTATTGATTTTGACTGGATTGACCTGAACGATGTTTCTAACGGAAATAACTCAAGGTTTCAAAAATACCATTCAGCAATTCAGTTTACCGACGGCAGGTTTTTAACCAATCCGACAATTGAAGATGTAGCGAAACGTCTTGGTTGGGTCAGTAAACCTGCGCGAAAAGAATATGACCTTTCAATATATGGCGCAGGCCCTGCAGGCTTAAGTGCTGCCGTGTATGCCGCTTCCGAAGGACTCAGCACAATACTGATAGAAAAAGAGGCCATAGGCGGGCAGGCAGGGACCAGTTCGCTCATAGAAAATTACATGGGATTTCCTCAGGGAATTTCAGGAACAGAACTTGCCGAACGTGCAAGGCAGCAGGCTGTAAAGTTTGGGGTAGAAATATTATTGCTTCAGGAAGGCGTTAAGGGCTATTTTGACGATAACAGGATTTACGGAGGTTTATCGAATGGAGAACAACTTATTGCCAAAGCCAATATCTGTGCTACAGGTGTAGATTATGCTGCGCTTAATGTGCCTAATGAGAAGAATTTTTTTAATAGGGGTCTCTATTATGGGGCAGGTATGGGTGAGGCTTGCTTTTGCGAAGGGATGGATGTATTTGTTGTTGGCGGAGGAAATTCAGCAGGTCAGGCAGCGTCATACTTTTCCGGATTTGCTGAGAATGTTTATATGGTGGTAAGGCGGGGCAATCTTGCAGATACCCTGAGCGATTATCTTGTGAAAAGGATTACCAATATTCCCAATGTACATGTGTTGTACAATAGCGAGGTAAAAGAACTTGAAGGTGATACAGTATTGCGAAGGATCAGGATATATAATTCTGAAACAGGCCAAAGCAAATGGTATGATACCGGTAAACTTTTTATTTGTATAGGAGGAAAGCCTAATACTGAATGGGCTTCCGAAACTAAAATTATCAGGGATATTAATGGATATCTGATAACAGGGAGTGATTTACTGCCTCATAAAGATTATAATGATTGCTGGAAATCAGACAGGTTACCATATCATTTGGAAACAAGCGTAGCCGGATGCTTTGCCGTAGGTGATGTCAGGTTCAATTCTGTAAAACGAGTTGCCTCGGCAGTTGGAGAAGGTGCAATGGCGGTAACTATGGTACATAAATACTTATCACAACTTTAAAATAACATTATGAAAGAAAAAGAAGGATGTTTTCATTTAAAAGCAATTAAAGCTGTTATTGTTGGTGAAGGAGGAGTATGTGAGGAATGCATTAAACAAAATGGTACCTGGGTGCATTTACGTACCTGTCAGCAATGCGGAAAAACCCATTGTTGTGATTCTTCTCCCGGCAAACATGCTACTGAACATTTTAAGGTTACCGGACATCCGGTTGTTGCTTCAGCAGAACCCGGCGAAAGATGGTTGTGGTGCTATTCCGATAACCAATTTGTAAATTATTAGCACAACGTCTAATAATCCAAAGTATCATTAACATGATATTTATCAGGTTTTAATTTGTAATTGATAATCATATTTGCGTTTATTTTTAAATGTAAATATGATACCTGAAAAACTACACAATTTTCATATTCCGGTAATGGGACTTGCTTATACCATTGACAGTCCTATTCGTGTTGCTCATCTTGGAATAGATTCTGTTATTTCTATTGTTGATGATGAACTAATTGAGAAAATGAATGCCTTTTACACTCAGAAGTTCTCGATACCTTATATAGAGGTTACAACAAAGATTAATGATTACAGGGCTAAGAGGATTACTAATTATCTTAATAATGTAGATAAGATTGTTAAAGCGAAATATGATGCTTTTTGCCTGGAATTATCTACAAACAAACAATCACTACAAAGTTTTATGGAAATGCTGCCCAATATGAGTTCCATAAAGAAAGCTCTGGAGTTTTATGTTTCAAGCAGTTTCAATAAGTCTGACGAGATTTTTGGCTATTTAAAAAGATATCTCCAACCCGGTGCTATCGATGTAAATATAATGACTAAGGTTGACAAGGCTAATTTTAACGCAGATGGGCAATTACCTGTAGTTAATAATGATGCGCATGCATCATTGCGTGGTTTTGCCAATAGCAATCTTAATTCATCCGTTGTATTATCTGCGGGTATGAATCCGTCTTTGTTTAACTATATTTCAGAATTCAACGATTTTTTGCCTGATGAGAATGGTTATTTTAAAAAGAAGGTCATCCTTAAAGTAAGTGATTTCAGGTCTGCATTGGTACAGGGTAGCTTTTTGGCTAAAAAAGGCGTCTGGGTGTCGGAATACAGAGTGGAATCAGGTTTAAATTGTGGAGGCCATGCCTTCGCTACAGATGGCTTACTATTAGGGCCAATTATGGAGGAGTTTAAGAAACGTCGAAACGAATTAATTTCAGAAACATACCATTTCTTAGAAAAATCGCTGTTAAATAAAAATATTGCTTTACGTAAGCCGCCGGAAGTTAAGATCACTGTTCAGGGTGGCGTAGGGACAGCAAATGAGCATGAGTTTTTATTGAGTCACTATGGAGCAGATTCGATAGGGTGGGGTTCACCGTTTCTTTTGGTTCCTGAAGCAACATCTACCGATCCTGTAACCCGTAATTTATTAGCTCATGCTGTTGAGGGGGATTTTTATCGAAGTAATATTTCGCCTTTAGGTTTACCGTTTAACTCGGTTAAAGGAACAAGTAATGAAAATATCAAAAGGCATCGTATGCTCAATGGTAAAGCGGGAAGTTCCTGCCCTAAGAAATTGTTAGCTCTAAGTAAGGAGTATGATGAGAAAGGTATTTGCACTGCATCACGAAAATACCAGCAAATAAAGCTTAACGAGCTTGAAGATATTAAAGAAGATATTTTAGCTATTGAATATGCCAATAAAGCTAATGATATAACTGTAAAAT
>QFQM01000382.1 GCA_003243255.1 Flavobacterium psychrophilum
AATACCTTTATTGGCATCAGAGATCAGGTTGCCATTGTCATCATACACATAATCTACTGTAACAGATGTTTTGGTACTTGTGTAATGAAAATCACCTAGTTTGGTACCAGGTAAATTGTTATCATCCCACACCTGCTCCAGCTGATTGCTATTGTTAGTCTCTTTGTATTTATAACGCAAGGCATCTATAATCAGGTCGGCATTACCCGGTGTAATACCGTGCTGAATCATACTGAGTATGTTGCCATTTGCATCATACTTCATCATAAAATTGTTATCAGAATCAAATCCATGCACGCTGAAGTTAGCTTCATTGGTATTCCATACGCCACCGCTGGTGGCTGTATTTTGAGCAAATGTTGCTTTTCCAAAACGATTGGCCGCGTCATACTCAAAATCAAACTTACGCCTCACTGCATCGCCCTTGCTTTTCCAGATGGTACCGGCAATGTTTCCATTGTATTGTGAATTCAAAAAACTGACAGAGCCAGGAGTAGTAGCTGTTTTGTCGTAGGCCAATTCAAATCCAAAGTAATTATCGGTATACCCACCAGTTCCCTGATCAAGCAGGTATTTACGGTTGGCCCCCAGAGTCCAGCCCCTTACATTATAATCATAGCTTAACGTTTCCAGCGGTCCGCTACCTGGTCCACTGGTGGGCGCCAGCTTTTTTGTTTTTACCTGACCCAAGGCATCGTATTCATTACCAGCAATCACCTGTTCTGCCTTGATTACTGTCTGGCCGTTGATTGTGCTGTTGATTGCCTTTTTAGTGGTAAACAGGCGACCCAGATCATCATATTCAAGCTTTGTGACCACAATATTTATATGGTTTGTAAATGCACCTTTATTAACAGTCACTAATGGCTGGCCGGAAAAATTATATTGCGTGGTGATAACATCTGTCCCAGCTCCACTTAAGTTGTTGCTTTGGGTTTGAATAACCCTACCCTTGTGATCATAGATATTAACAGTGTTGAGGAAATTCTCTGTACCAATTATTCGTGCAAATGTGCCGGTAATGAGCCCACCAACCTGTTTGGACTGCGTCACAGGTTCGGCCCAGGGATATGATCCGTTGACAGGTAACAAGTAGTTATCGTAAGTGGTTACCCGGTTGCTGCTGATCTGAGAACCGCTGTTGGCCATCCAATCATAATCATCGTAAAAAGTAACAGTATAAACACTTTGCCACACCTGATAGGGATAGGTTTGTGTAAGAGTATAGCCGATATTAGAGTTATTCCTGGTTTCATAACGTATTTGCCAGCTCTCAGCTTCTTTTACATGAGCGATCATTTGGACAAGGCTTGTGTTGGAAGGATCATGCTGAATACCTGTAATAATGGGCCGGTTCAGGGCATCATACTTAGTATAAAGCCAGTTGTGACCTATCCTCAAATTGGCATCTTGTGTCAGGATGAGCCTGTCCCATCGATCATATACCATATATATGTCTCCCGCTTCTCCAGGTATTTTTTTCATGATCATGCGACGACGTTCGTCGTACTCATAACGAAAACATTGCTCTTTTAGGATAAGGCTGGTGTTCCAGGTAAGATCCCAGCTATTGGCGGCCAACAATTCTACTCCTTTGGGCTGAATCATCAGTCGCAGGTTGTTTTTATCATCATATAGGTAATAGGTACAAAGCCAGCCTGTATAGCCGCTGCCTGTACCATCATCGGCAACAGTAGAAAACTGCGTCTTTTTAAGCACGACCAAGCCATCTTTATCTTTAAACTCAATGACCTGTTTCCCATGTTCATTTACCGTTATGTTTTTATAAAGCTCTCCGGCATTATATACTCCTGTCGCGGCGTAAGTGCCCCAGCTATTGACAACATCAGTCACTGCCCACTTCTTTACATCATCAGTCGCCGTGTTGAAGTAATATTTACTTTTAATGGAATGACGATCATTTTCATTGATCTGAGAAGCAGAACCTACCCAGTTTACACCAGGAGAAAAAACTTCCCTTGTTCGATTGAGTGGTGAAGATTCAAAGATGGTCTGACTATAAGCCCAATTGAGATTGTGATTACCTGCATGGGTCTCACCCGACTGTCCAGATAGTTGAGTGTTATAAAACTGTACCTGTTGTAAAAATGGGTCCAATTTAAACAACCCATCGGATGAAGCGTTAGCAGCAAAAGGCTCGTACTTGTACTTTTCACGACCGAACTCATCATATACTACGGGGCTCACCAAATCAACCAGGCTGCTTCCGGTAGTTAGTGAACCCTGCTTAATCACTGTTTGCAAAGGGCTTCCCAAGCCATCGAAGTAAGCGGTAGTTTGCTTTACATCTTTGCGAGGACGTGTAACCAAGCTTGCAGCGCCTGTATCAGGAGCGGCTGCATCCCAGGTACGAACATAATTGACTCTCATGTTTGTATTATAGGGCGCCGGTGTAGCAGCAGGCTGCTGTGCGTTAGTTATGAGTGGCAGCACCAGGCATGCTATTACAGGAAGCAGTAAGCCAGTTACAATATCTTTATTAATAGTATTTTGTTTCATTAGTCTACGATTGAATTTTCCAGGATCAGTTTTTATTTACGGTAAAATCAGGCATGGGAATGAACTGATTTCCGTGTAATTGGGAGAGTGGCTGCTATCACTCCATTCATAGTGATAAGTACACTCCCAACTACCGGGACCTACTCTTCGCGAAGCGGTTGTCTTTTTAACGCCTGTTTCGCAAACGCCATTTATCACCTTTTTGTCGGGCCCTGTGCATATTGTACATGGAGGATGGTTGGCTACAAGCACTATGGACCTTTCTGTATTATGAGTAGGGCTGCAGGGATTCACATCAACCTGAACCTGCATAAGAGCAGCGCCACTGCACTCTGTTCTTACGTTCTGCCAGTTGGGAACCGTTGCACATGAGCTACTAAAAACAGTTGACTGGAATTTGTATTCGAATTGTTTCAATATTCGATTGTCTTCATCTCGTATGCGCAGCAGTCTATTGAATCCATCATACTCATACTTTACAATACTATTTCTCTCATTGGTTTGGGATATCAAACCAACCAGATGATCATAATTGAAAGTGGTCATTAAAGCTCCTTGCGGATACAAACGGAGTTCATCGATTTGTCCGGTCCCCGATAAAGTAATTGTTGAAACGTTCGCAACAAGATGCTCATAATAGATCCATGAGTTTATCGTTTTCCCCGTTGCTGTCGATATTGATCCTGAAACAGTATAAGCTCCGCTATTACTCCAATAAGAAACGATGTATTTTGTACCAGTGCTAAGCCCTGATTTTGAAATTGCTCCGCTTGATAAATTATATGACTTTTTGCCTGTGATAGCAGCTCCAGAACCAACTGTGCCAGTGTAACTCCAATTACCTTTAGCGTCATCTT
>QFQM01000383.1 GCA_003243255.1 Flavobacterium psychrophilum
CCACCAGGAGTATTGGCATAAGCAGTTCGCCGGTGAACTCCCTCAGCTTAATCTTCCAACTGATTTCCCAAGACCGGAAGTGAAGATCAATAAGGCAGACTATTTAAGTTACCGGCTTGGGGAAATGGTGAGTAAAGAATTAAACGTTCTCAGCAGCAATCACGGAGCCAGCCTCTTTATGACTTTATTGGCTGCGCTAAACATAGTTCTGTACAAACAAACTGGTCAGAATGATCTGGTGATCGGATCCCCTATAGCAGGCAGGCCTCACCTAAACTTGGAAGATCAAGTTGGCAACTATCTTAATACGGTTGCTCTGAGAACAAAACTCAACGGAAATTTCTCATTCAGCTATTTGCTAGAATGTGTGAAAGAAATTGCATTGGGCGCTTACACCCATGAGGTTTACCCCTTTGATCTTCTGATCAGCACGTTGGGTGTAAAAAGGCAGCAGAATAGAAATCCATTGTTTGATGTAGGTTTTTCATTTCACAATCAAAACGGAGTGACTTCTTATGGTGATCAACCGTTGCTAATGGGTAGCAATCGCATTTCATTTCAGGATTTTGATTACGTCGATAAGGATTCAGCGTTATCTGAAGTTAAAACTGATTTGTGGTTTCACGGAATCGAATATGACAACGCGCTGTCTCTTACGATATGCTATAATACCTCTTTGTTTTCGGAGACCTATGCAAAAAAAATTATGGATCAATTCATTGACTTGCTTTTAGAAGTTAAGAACGATCCTAACAAGTCGATAGATTCCCTATTGGATGTCCTTCAGAAAAAACAAAATCTTATTAAGAGAGATAGTCAAAAAAATCTCAAAGACAAGAATATAAAAAGTTTACTAAATGCCATCGATGCTTTGCACTGATCGGAGGCAGTGTTTAGAATGTTTCATATGAAAAACAATCAGTTATGCTCAACAAAGAAAACAGGATAAAGGGGTTGCTTAATCTTAAGCCTACAGCCACAAAGCTTGATCAGGAAATGGTACAATTTTCTACGGTAAATACTGAAGGTACCATTGTGCATATATGCAAGCCGTTGCTAAACAATGTAAGCCTGAGTAACTGGATAAAGCTAAATCGGCAGCTAGTAGAGGACTGTCTTCTGAAGCATGGCAACATACTTTTTACGGGTTTCCCTCTGAATTCAGTGGAAGACTTTCGTGAGACTATTGACAGTATTGGGCGTAATCCCATGGAGTATACACAACGCTCTTCACCCCGAACCGAAATTGCCGAAAATATTTATACATCAACCGACTATCCGGCAGACCAATACATTAACATGCACAACGAATTGTCGTACGCTTCGGCGTGGCCAATGAAGATCATTTTCTTTTGCAAGGAGCCTTCCATGCAAGGAGGAGAGACCCCGATTGCGGATAGCCGGGAGGTACTGCGCTTTCTCAGCCACGAGACTAGGGAGAAGTTTGCCAAAAAAGGCATAATGTATATTCGAACGCTCGTGGAAGGCTTTGGCTTATCGTGGAAGCAGGTATTCCAAACGGATGACAAAGCGAAAGCAGAGCAAGCATGCCGAGAAGGTGGCATGGAATTCGAATGGAAAGAAAACGAAAAACTGGTGATTAAATGGACTCGGCCTGCTATCCGGAAACATCCAATAACTGGCGAAGAGGTTTGGTTTAATCACGGCTTTTTCTTTAACGAGTTGGCACTCGATCCTTTGATCCGCTCTTCGCTCGTCGTGGACGATCTGCCATTCAATACATTTTACGGAGATGGGTCGGTCATTGAGCAAAGCGTAATTGAGGAAATCAGAAAAGCATTTGAGTCAGCCGTTAGGACTTTCACATGGCAGAGAGGCGATTTCTTGCTATTAGATAATATGCTTTGTGCACACGGCCGATACCCATACAAAGGGGATCGCAAAATTTTGGTGGCCATGTGTCATCCCAATAATTAATCATTAACAGAACATTTGTTATCGAAATGACAGCAAAAACTTTGCAGGGATTCCCTTTGTCCCCCCAGCAACGACGAATCTGGTCTTTGCAACAATTGGGAGAAGGCTTGTATGTGGAATGTACCATTCAGGTGAAGGGACACCTAGATATTACGTTGCTACAAACCGCTTTGCGTGAAACATGTAGAAGGCATGAAGTATTAAGAGTTTCATTTCACGTTAGGCCGGAGCTTTCTTTTCCGTTTCAGGTTGTCGAAGAAACGGAATACTTGGAATTTACTTTTGCAGAAGAGACAGAAGAGAAATCTCTTCAAGCTCATCGCGAAGCCTTTCATGCGATATCTAATGACAGTCAGTGCGCACCGGCAAGGGTGCTTTTAGTAAAATTAATGAATGGCAATCATGTGCTGACCTTGAGGTTAGGCGCTCTAAGAATGGATGCTTTTTCACTCAGGCTTTTTTGTCGTGAAGTCGTAACCTGCTACACTGAAAACACATTCTCATTAGGTAACAACGAACTCATTGGATATAGTCAATTTTCTGAATGGCAAAATAATTTACTGTCCACACCTGATGTTGATGCTGCTGTTTTTTGGGAAAACTATAACTTTCAGAACTACTTTTCTCTGAAATTACCTTTGGAGAATGAATCGGCTGCACTGGGTGCTAACGAACCTGAGGCAGTCGAACTTTTGGTAGATGCAGCTATTTTATCGCAACTACGTCAGGTTGTTTCGGACTTGAATACAGAACTCTCCACTTTGCTGCTCGCCTGCTGGAAAATGCTGATTTATAAATATACCGGCATCAACAACCTGACTATAGGATATGTCTGCAACGAAAGAGAATACGAAGAACTCAGGTCTCTCATCGGTCCGGTCGCTAAAATTTTTCCTATAGCTTCACATATTGACTCATCTACATCTATTGTCACTCTCATTAAGCAACTAAGTTTAGTGATATCTGATGCGCTTGGCTGGCAGGATTATTTTTCTTTTGGAGAAACCAATGCAAGCCAGGGTAACGATCAAAAATTCCCACTGGCCTTTGAATTTCTAGAGCTACAGGAGAATATTTCTGGCAATAATGAAGTTAATTTTTCTGTCACTGATTTCAGAAGCAATACTGATCCGGCGAGGCTGAAACTCGCTTGCAATTATTTTGAATCTAGGTTATTGCTTTCTTTTCATTACCACCCGCATTATTATGATAGATCAGTTATAGAATTAGTTAAGAATCACTTTCTGGCGCTCCTTCATTCAATTTTGTTAAAAAAAGAAGAAACTATAGAGCGTCTTTCTGTATTGAGTAAAACAGTGGCAGAGCCATGGTCCGTTCATGGTATTTTTGGAGGGTCTACTAACTGGGAGGATCAGACAGTAGTGAGTTTGTTTGAGCAGCAGGTGCGGC
>QFQM01000049.1 GCA_003243255.1 Flavobacterium psychrophilum
AAAGATAATAAATAAAAATGGTAATAGAATCAGAATTCTTAACCATCTAAAGGTTGTTTTCATGTTTTAGTAATTAATTGGTTTACAGGAACAAAAAAAAAAAAAACAATCACCTGTTTTTATCTTTAACTAAAATTTAACAAACTTACAACTACAAAAAAACCACCCTTTTCAGGATGGCTTTTACAATTATATATAACTCAGTATTAAATAGTAACCGTAGCTTCTAACCCAAGCATTTTGTCAGAGTGTTTTCTCACTTCTGCAAGCAGTTCAGGGTTGTTGTTAAGTGCTGTACCGTATGATGGTATCATGGTTTTCAGCTTTTGCTGCCATGCTTCAGTCTTTATCTGCTCAGGGAAACAACGCTCAATAAGGTCAAGCATGATAGAAACCGCTGTACTCGCTCCCGGAGATGCCCCTAAAAGCACTCCAAGCGAGCCATCAGCACTGTTTATCACTTCTGTACCAAACTCAAGCTTACCGCCCTGTTTTTCGTCTTTTTTAATAACCTGAACACGTTGTCCGGCTGTTTCCAGTACCCAGTCTTCTTTTTTAGCATCCGGAAGGTACTCTTTCAACGCTTCCATTCTGTCATCCTGAGACTGTGTTACCTGCTGGATAAGGTATTTTGTGAGCGACATATTGTGGTAACCTGCTGCAAGCATCGGGGCGATATTGTTAGCGCGTATCGATGTAGGAAGGTCAAAATAAGACCCCTGTTTAAGGAACTTCGTACTGAATCCTGCATAAGGGCCAAACAATAGCTCTTTCTTACCGTTAATCATACGTGTATCAACATGCGGCACCGACATTGGCGGCGCACCTACTGACGCTTTTCCGTATACTTTGGCATTGTGTTTTTGTATTACCTCTTCGTTGATACATTTCAGCCATTGCCCGCTTACAGGGAATCCGCCAAAACCATTACCCTCAGGGATACCGGCTTTTTCAAGCAGGTGAAGCGATCCGCCCCCTGCACCTATAAATACAAATTTACCATACACGCGTTTTTTCACGCCTGTAGTAAGGTCTTTTATCTTCAGTTTCCATTTAGGGCTCTTTGCAGATCGTCTTATTCCGCTAACATCCTGGTTGAAATACATGTTTACACCAGGCTGTTTTTCCAGCCATCGGAACATATCACGGGTAAGTTCACCAAAGTTAACATCCGTTCCTATAGGCATATTGGTAGCCGCAACAGGCTGGCCGGCATCACGCCCTTCCATTACCAGTGGCATCCACGACTCTAAGGTACTTTTGTCTTCGGTATATTCCATCCCTTTGAATAAAGGATTTTTAGAAAGTGCCTCAAAACGCTTTTTCAGGTAGTTTACATTATCGGCACCCCACACAAAACTCATGTGCGGTATGCTTCTCACAAAATCTTCAGGCTTAGAGATGCGCTTTTGTTCTATAAGGTACGCCCAAAATTGTTTGGATACTTCAAACCACTCAGCAATCTTGATTGCTTTTGAAATTTCAACAGTACCATTAGCCATTTCAGGCGTGTAGTTAAGCTCGCAAAAAGCAGAGTGTCCCGTACCTGCATTGTTCCATGCATCAGAACTCTCGGCAGCTGCAACATCAAGCCTTTCATAAATGTCAATTTTCACTTCAGGCATCAGCTCTTTTAAGAACATACCAAGTGTAGCGCTCATGATTCCCGCGCCTATAAGAACCACGTCCGGTTCCTGATTTATCGTTGTGGACATTGTGTAAATTTGAATACTGCAAATTTACTTTGAATAACTCAAAATTTTATCCTAAATCCGCAGGAATAGGCACAAATTTCAATTTTTATGAAAACACAAATAAAACTCTTTATTTTTTTCGTGATAAATAATCCTGTAACATAATTGTTGCCGATATCTCATCAATCAACCCTTTATCCTGACGTTGTTTCTTTTTCAGGCCGCTATCGATCATTGTCTGAAAAGCCATCTTGCTCGTAAAGCGTTCATCAACCCTTTCCAACTGCATATCAGGAAACTGCAAAGTAAAATTTGTTATAAAACTCTCAATTAACGGTGCGCTTTGTGACGGAAGTCCATTCATCTGCTTTGGTTCGCCAATTAACACCTTTTCCACCCTCTCTTTTGTGAAATAATCACGAAGAAAATCGATAGCTTTTGGCGAGTCAACAGTCGTCAGTCCTGATGCAATTATCTGCATCTCGTCTGTCACTGCAATACCTGTTCTTTTAAGACCGTAATCTATAGCGAGGATTCTTGCCATTTGTTTTAGTTTAAAGTTTAAAGTTTAAGGTTATCTCCTCAATACTCTAAATTATTAGCAAATGTAATCTTCATAATGGCAACTTTAAACTTTAAACTTTAAACTTTTAAACAGCCTATGCGTAATAGTAATGGAAAAGTAACTTTCTTATCACCATTCTCCCAATATTCTTTAAGCTCATCACGTATTATATTCACAGGATTGACTCCATTCTGTTTAATATAGTGCTGCACCGCCGACCAGGTTTCAAGATAGCCTGTAAGCTGTTCAAACGTCCATGTAAATTCATTTACGAACTGCTCAACCTCAATTTCATCAAACGGAAAAAGGATCGTGGTGTAATTTTCGTCGAGGTATTTACGCTCAGTATCCCAATACGGACCTGTTATATCATAATAAAAGTGTTTCAGGAGCTTTTCGGCTTCTCCCGTGGTATTGAATAATCCGTAGCCCATAACAGCAAAAACACCTTCAGGCTTTAAGATACGGTACACCTCTTTATAGAAGGCATCAAAATCAAACCAGTGTATTGCCTGTGCTACCGTAATAAGATCGAATTTCTCATCTGCGAACGATGTCTTTTCAGCACGCTCCTTTATATAGATAATATTATCTTTTTGTAAAGCATTTTCAAGCTGAGTGTTACTAATATCGGTTCCGTATACCTCCTCAAAGTAGTTAGCCAGTTCTACTGCTACCTGCCCGTTACCGGTAGCTACATCTAATGCAAATTGTTTGTTTTGCGCAAACGAAGCAATATAGGCTATCATTTCAGCAGGATAATAAGGACGGTATTTTGCATAGCCCTGCGCCTGTGTTGAAAAATTATCTTTCATTAATAAAATTTGTGATTTAGTAAAGATAATTCATTATGTTTGAAAAAGCATAGGGATCGGTTTATGACATCTTAAAAAACCGACTTATATTTGCCCAAACGACTATTTGAAATGCAAAATTTACAAAACCTTGTAGAACAGGCCTGGGAAAACAGAGACCTGTTGAAAGAAGAGGCAACAACGAATGCCATCCGTGAAGTTATTGAACTTTTAGACTCAGGTAAGCTGCGTGTGGCTGAACCTATAGAAGGCGGCTGGCAGGTTAATGAATGGGTAAAGAAAGCGGTAGTAATGTACTTCCCTATCCAAAAGATGGAAACCCTTGAAGCGGGTATCTTTGAATATCATGATAAAATGTTGCTTAAACGCAACTATGCCGAAAAAGGCATCCGCGTTGTTCCTAATGCGGTAGCCCGTTATGGCGCATATATCTCATCAGGCGTAATCCTTATGCCTAGTTATGTAAACATTGGTGCTTATGTAGACGAAGGCACTATGGTTGACACATGGGCAACCGTAGGCAGCTGCGCACAGATAGGTAAAAACGTTCACCTTAGCGGTGGTGTAGGTATCGGTGGTGTATTAGAGCCACTTCAGGCTGCTCCTGTTATCATTGAAGACGGCGCTTTCATCGGTTCAAGATGTATCGTAGTTGAAGGTGTTCGCGTTGAAACAGAAGCTGTTCTTGGCGCTAACGTATGCCTTACTGCATCTACAAAAATTATTGACGTTACCGGAGATGAACCTGTAGAAATGAAAGGTATTGTACCTGCACGCAGCGTAGTAATACCGGGCAGCTATACTAAGAAATTTGCAGCAGGCGAATATCAGGTTCCGTGTGCGCTTATCATTGGTAAACGCAAACCGTCAACAGACCTTAAAACTTCACTAAACAATGCCCTGCGCGAATATGACGTAGCGGTTTAACAGTTTTTTGATGGGCGAAAAGATCAGAATATCTGCATTAGCGATTGTATTTAACGAAGAGCACAATATCAGGCAATACCTGGACAATATGTCTTTTGCCGATGAAATCATTGTGGTCGACTCTTTCAGTACCGATAATACTCCTTCTATAATAAAAGAAGAATATCCGCAGGTTAAGTTTTACCAGCGTGTATTTGACGATTTCTCTTCGCAGCGTAATTATACCCTTGAATTTGCTACAAATGACTGGGTCGTATTTTTTGATGCGGATGAAAGGGTTACACAAAGAGGTATTGACGAAATAATAGCTACTGTAAACGGTAATCCTGAAGAAGTTGCTTTTTGGTTTAAGCGCATCTTTTACTACAAAGGTCGCCCAATGGTCAATAACAGCTTCAATAAAGACAGAGCCATCCGTCTTTTCAGGAAGTCTAAATGTAAATATTCAGAGAAACTTGTTCACGAAACATTATCTATAAACGGTAAAAGCGGTCATTTAACAGAATCTATCCATCACTACTCATTTAAGAGTAAGGAGGACTTTTTAGAAAAAAGACTGCAATATTCTAAACTTAAGGCTAAAGAGCTTTACCAAAAGGGTGTTACAACAAACTTGTACCACCTTTCGGTAAGGCCGGCCTTTCGTTTTTTTAAATACTACATTTTAGGGCTTGGTTTCCTTAACGGAAGACGAGGCATGGAAATAGCCGGAATCCTTGGATATCACGTATACATGAGGTATGTGTACCTCAGGGAAATGGCGAACCATAAGGATGATCCTAAAATCCTTGTAATCCAGCAAAAGATGATTGGTGATGTACTGGCAAGCAGTATCATTTGCGCCAACCTTAAAGCACTATACCCGGAGTCTACCCTTGATTATCTTATCTATCCATTTACACAGCCTGTGGTGGAAAACAACCCAACCATAGACAATCTGGTGCTTTTTGACCAGAAATACAGGGATAACAAATGGAAATTCATGCAGTTTGTATTTGGCATCCGCAAAAAGCGATATGATATTGTTGTAGACGCTTATGGTATTTTAGGAAGCAACATCATTGTTGGTTTTTCGAAAGCAAAAACAAGGATAGGCTTTTACAAATCCTATTCAAGTTTTGTATATACCCATACTGTACAAGAACTTAAAATACCCTTATCCAATGCCGGACTGGCGCTTGATAACCGTATGCAGCTTGTCAGGGTACTTGAGCCTTCTTTACCTCTCATCAACAGGCCAAAAATTTACCTTACCCAGGAGGAAATTGATTTTGGCAGGCGTTTCTTAGACGAGAAAGGTGTAGCACAGGGTACTAAGATATATATGATAAGTGTATTGGGAAGCCTTAATATCAAGACCTATCCTGCCGCATATATGGCACAGTTACTTGATTTTATTTCCCAAAACAGTGAAGCTGTACTTATATTCAACTATATCCCTTCACAGCAAAAAGAAGCCGAGGAGTTGTACAGCCTTTGCAGTGATGCTACCAAACAGCGAATAAGAATGGACATCAGTCCGGGAACAATACGTGAGTTCTTATCAGTATTGCATCATTGTAATGCCCTGATCGGTAATGAAGGTGGTGCTGTAAATATGGCTAAAGCACTGTTTATGCCTACTTTTACCATATTCTCTACATGGATTAAGAAAGAAGCATGGAATTCGTTTGAAGACGGAACCACGACAATATCCGTTCACTTGAAAGATTTTAAACCGGAGCTGTACGGACAATCCTCTCCAAAAGAAATGAAGCCTAAAGCACTGGAGTTATATGATGCTTTCACACCGGATCTTATACTGCCGGAACTTAAAAAATATATCGAAATTAATTAGAATCGATGCCTATTGGCGTTTTAACCACTTTGTTATCACGGGTGTTTTTGCGGATGGCATAGTTCTTTTTCCATGTCTCTTCGTTTACATAGCCGCGTTTGTGATCTAAATGTACACAAATAGCATTATAGCGTATCTGTTTAGACTTAAGCCCTTTATTGAAAAGCCTTTCACCAAGCTCACGATCCTGTCCTCCATATTGCATTTCCTGATTAAAGCCGTTGATGAAAACCAGATCGGTTTTCCAGCCTGAAGCATTATGCCCGTTCCATGTGGCTTTTGTAGGCGTTACAAAGTTCAGGAAGCTTGCCAGAAAACCCTTTGCTGAAAGCTTCAGCTTGTTTTTATCAGGCAATCCCATACCAGTAAGCCATTTTACATCAAAGCATCTTTGTGAAACGATATCTTCTTTGGTAATAGCTATTGAGATATCCATTGGAAGCTTAAAGTATCCGCCAGAAAGGAAATAACCCGGTTCTCGGAATTTGATATGTGTAGCGACAAAATCTTCCCTCGGAATGCAGTCTCCATCGGTAAAGATCAGGTAGTCACTGTTAGCCGCCATAATGGCTTTGTTAAGTATCTGTGATTTCTGAAAACCATTATCTTCCTGCCAAACATGCACTAAGGGCATATCTATTTCCTGACGAAGCCTGTCCAGAAGTTCTTTGGTTTTTGGCCCTGAGCCATCATCGGCAATAATGATCTCAAAATCTTTTTCAGTTTGTACGCTAAAGCCCCATATTACTTTTTCAAGCCATGCTTCGGCATTATAGGTACTCATTATAACAGATGCTTTCATTTTCTTTACGTTGCTTAGATACTTAGGTGCTGAGTTGCTTAGATTTTGCCTCAGTAACTAAGTCACTAAGAACCTAAGGCACTCGCAAAGCCCAAAGATATTACTTTTTTTTCAGGCCAAGTTTTTGTTTAAGGGCACGCTTGCGATGGAATCGGTTGGCAAAATACTGTGTATGTTTTACCATCAGCTTCAACACCTCATCATACGATTTTCCATAAAGCTTTGCATACTCATCGCTCATTACCTCGACAAGGCTTGTTTCAGGCGTCAGTTTCGCCATATTGATTATCCTCTGTTCAAATGACATAGAATTATGAAACTCCATCCTGTTAAGATCTACCAGAAAGAAGGCATATTGCCCTTCTCCTGTTTTCTTTATCAGCGTATTTCCGGGTGTATGATCCAGAAACTCCACCCCTTTCTCATGAAGTTCATAAGAGAAACGTGTAAACTGCCTTAATATGTTATTGTGATCGGGATAATCCGGTATTTCAATCAATTGCCTGAAGGTAAGATCGGCTTCCATCTGCTCGCTCATATAATAGCTGTCCTGTAATGAAAATGTAGCAAGATTCTCAAAATAAGCAATGGGCTGTGGCGTACCTATACCCTTTTCAAGCAGTATATTGGCAAACTCATAGGAGCGTCGCGCCTTTGACTTCCTGAAAAAGCGATACACTACCTTATTGATGAAATTTGGGATTTTGAATGACTTTACATTAACGGTAAGATTTCCAAGCTCAAACAGTTTTATCTTATTCCTCTTACCGTCAACAAACAGTTTGCCTGTGGTATCAAAATTCTCAATAATGTTTGTTATTTCCTGAGCCTGCGAAAGAAATTCCGGATGTATGACTTTGTTCATTCAGCGATTGCAATTTTATACAAAAGTAACCATTTTGAATTTCTTACTTCAAATTATTGGCTTATTTTTACCCAGCAAACAATAAGTCTACATATGTTTAACCACTACCTGATTACCCGTTTTAACCTTAAAAACCCTAAGTGGGACGTTACAAAAAACAACGAAACCCTGCTTACCGACGAGTGGCTTGAACACCGACTGTGGCTTTTTGAGAACTTCTGTTTTCCATCAGTTGCAGCACAAATCAATAAGAATTTTACATGGCTGATCTACTTTGACACCACAACCCCTGATGCATACAAACAAAAGATAGAAGCTATCATTGGCAATGTGCCAAACATAAGGATATTTTATATCGAAGGCATGCCTGCTTTTTATCCTGAAATAAATAAAATCATTTCAACCGAAGCTGCCGATAAGCCTTACCTTATTACATCACGCATTGATAACGATGACTGCATCAGCAAAAACTTTATAGATGAAGTCCAAAAGCAATTCGCAAGTCAGGACTATATGGCTATCGATATAATAAACGGCTACTCGCTACAAATAAAACCGGTGATCATGCTGGGTAAAAAAGAACATATCTTTAACCCGTTCATCAGCCTTATTGAGAAAAATGAAAATCCTAAAACCGTTTGGGCTAATGACCACAACCACTGGAAAAAAGAAACCCGTGTAAAACAGGTTACCGGTAAAAGGCTGTGGATGTCTATCATTCACGAAAAGAATAAAGTGAATGAGTTTGACGGTTATGGCAACATACCATGGCAAAGCGTAAATGATGAATTCATTGTTTCAGATAGCATGAAAGCTACCATTGCTAATGAAATACTGCCACACAGCAAATGGGCGTGGACAAGCTTTAAAAACGAATTGTATGTAAAATGGGTATTATTTAATAAATCCCTTAAAAAAGCGCTTGGTATCTACAAACTAAAATAATAGCGATAAGACACTAAACAACATACAGTTACCACAAAAATACGCATCTATAAAAAAAGGCTATATTTGCCCCTCATAACACTTATCCTCTAAGCATGAAAATAAAGGTAGGCTTTCTGGTATCCTATGATTATGAATTTTTAAAAACGTCCCTTCCCCTTGTTTACAAAGAAGCAGACACTATAACCCTTGCTATAGATGAGAATCTGAACACCTGGAGTGGACAGAAATTTACTATTGCGCCTGAATTCTTCAGTTGGTTCGAAGCTATTGACACCGACAAAAAAATAACCTTTTACCGTGATAACTTTTACATTCCTGAACTGGATGCAAAAGCAAACGACACGCGTGAACGAAGACTTTTAGGTGAAAAAATGGGCGAAGGATGGAATATTCAGATAGATGCAGATGAATATTTCGTTGATTTTGCGGCTTTTGCCAACTACCTGAAGACAAATAAGTTTATTCAGAACAAAACGGTACAGATATGTGCTTTATGGATCACGTTCTTCAAACAGCTTGAAGATGGGATTCTTTATATTAAAGAACCGGATCCGTTTTATATAGGCAGCAGTAATCCCGATTACATTCGATGCAGAAAAAATAAAAAGCAAATGAAAGTTTATGTTCCTTTTCTTGTATTGCATCAAAGCTGGGCAAGAACGGAAGAAGATCTCGAGAAAAAACTGAAAAACTGGGGTCACAATCAGGATTTTGATGTGGATGCTTACATCGATTTCTGGAAAAACCTTAGTAAAGACAATTACCACACTGCCAAAAACTTTCACCCGCTGGGATCAGACAACTGGGACAGCCTTAGCTATTGCCAGGGCAGCAATATGCAGGAAATTATGCAAAACTTAAAGCATAATCTGCCAAAAATTAACTGGACAAGACTTTTCTGGAAAAATCTGGGAGAGCGCATTAAATACTTCAAATTCATTTAATAGGACTTTAACCACCGTATCATATGAAAAAAGCTATTGTTGTTGTGCCTATTTACAAGACAGATCTTGATGAAAACGAGATGCTGTCACTGAAACGATCTATTAAGATACTCCATCAGCATCCTTTTGCTATTGCTTGTCCTGAAGACTTAGATATTACCCCACTAAACAGCATCCTGGCTCCGGCCCATTATACATTACACAGATTTGACCCTGCTTTTTTTAAAGGGATTGCAGGTTACAATAAGCTTCTGCTTTCTGAAGTATTTTACAACAGCTTTAGTGACTATGAATACCTGCTGATATGCCAGACTGATGTATTTGTTTTTGATGACCAGCTGGATTACTGGTGCAATAAAGGATATGATTATATAGGAGCTCCGTGGATAGCTTCAAAACAGACGGCTATAACCAGGCTTTTACTGAGCATAAACAACAGCTTCAAAAAGAAGAAAAAAACAACCGAACACTTCTTTAAAGTAGGTAATGGCGGATTTTCGCTTAGAAAAGTTGCAACCATGCAGCGTATAGTTTCTGAGCAAAAGGATAATATTAAGCATTGCTTAGAAAACCCCAATGAACTGAGCCACCATGTAGAAGATGTATATTTTTCACTGGTTGCACCTGTACTTACCGAAATGAAGATTCCTGATTATACGGAGGCAGTAGGCTTTGCAATGGACAGAAAACCGGACATCGCCTATAAACTTAACGGCAAAAAATTACCTTTTGCATGCCACAGGTTTTATAACCGAAAAGTGAAAGAGTTCTGGGCACCAATGATTGCTAAATTCAAATAATACAGACCGGGTCTAACAGCCCGGATTTTTATTTAGTAAGCATTCCTATACCAAGAACGGCTTGTGAGCGTTAAAAACATTATTTTTACACTCGCAAACAATCAACACCAATGATAAAATTTCTCGACCTGCAAAAAATAAACCTTCTCCATCAGGAGGAAATTGAAGCCCGATTACTAAAAACTTTCAGAAGTGGCTGGTATCTACTGGGTGAAGAAGTAAAACAGTTTGAGAAAAATTTATCGGCTTACATTGGTTCAAAACACGCTATAGGCGTGGCCAATGGCCTCGATGCACTACGCCTTATTTTTAAAGCGTATATTGAGATGGGCTTTATGCAGCCTGGCAACGAGGTTATTGTTCCTGCCAATACCTATATCGCTTCATTACTTGCCTTAACCGATAATAATCTTGTACCTGTTCTTGTAGAGCCGGATATTAACACCTATAATATTGATATTGCCAAAATAGAAGAAAAAATCACTGCAAAAACAAAGGCTATAGTGGTGGTGCATTTGTATGGTCAGGTAGTTTTTAGCGACGAACTTGCAACACTTGCAAAAAAGTATAACCTGAAAATTGTTGAAGACAATGCACAGGCAATTGGCGCTGAATGGAATGGCACTAAGACCGGAAATCTGGGCGATGCTGCAGGATTCAGTTTTTATCCCGGTAAAAATCTTGGCGCATTAGGCGATGCCGGAGCTGTTACTACTAATGATGATGAACTCGCTAAATTGATACGAGCGTTGGCGAATTATGGTTCGGAAGAAAAATATGTGAACAGCTACCAGGGACTCAACTCAAGGCTTGACGAGATGCAGGCAGCAGTGCTTGACACCAAACTGAAGCATCTTGACACCGAAAACGACACACGCAAAGCCATAGCTAAATATTATATTGAGAATATAAATAACCCCGCGATAATCCTGCCTCAACTACCTCAAAACAGCAATGAGCACGTATGGCATTTGTTTGTCATCCGTACAACGAACAGAGACAGATTACAACAGTACCTGAAAGATAATGACATACAAACATTAATACATTACCCTATTCCTCCTCACAAACAAGCGGCATATCCTCAGCTAAATGGATTATCTTTGCCAATAACTGAGCAGATACACGAAGAAGTATTAAGCCTGCCAATAAGCCCCATGCTAACCGCAGAAGAAGTACAGAAAGTGGTTGACGCAATGAATAATTACGAATAACAAAATGAGCACTCCCGATATAAATACCGAAGTACACAACGCTTTTGAAGTGATCAAAAATGGCGGAATCATCCTTTACCCTACCGATACGGTTTGGGGAATAGGCTGTGATGCTACTAACCCTGAAGCAATTAAAAAAATATATGCTTTAAAACAACGTGAAGAAACCAAAAGCATGATCGTGCTGATGAACTCTGACCGTATGATGCATACCGTTTTCAGCCAGATACCGGAAGTAGCATGGCAAATACTGGATCTTTCGGAAAAACCAACAACGCTTATACTGGACAATCCACGCAATGTAGCTCCTAATATTATTGCTGAAGACAAAACATTGGGCGTGCGCCTTGTAAAGGAGCCTTTTTGCTACAAGCTGATGGAACGCATGAAAAAACCATTGGTTTCTACTTCGGCTAACATTAGCGGCAGGCCTACCCCTAATTCTTTTAAAGAAATTGATCATCATATTTTGGACGGCGTAGACTATATCGTAAATTTGCACCACGATAAAATTGCCGCAAAACCATCTACCATCATAAAACTTGGTAATGATTTACAGGTAAAAGTGATACGACCTTAATGGAAAATAAAACTTCATATAAAGAAGCGCTAAATAACAGGATATTTGACATTACCTCGCAGGCTGCCGGAGAACTTAACGTAGACAGTTATGTAATAGGCGGTTTTGTAAGGGATATTCTTTTACAAAGGGATTTCAAAAAAGACATTGATATTGTTGCCGTAGGCAGCGGTATCGACCTTGCCGAAAAGGTATCTTCCCTGCTTCCTAACAAACCTAAAGTTCAGGTATTTAAAAGCTATGGCACTGCAATGCTTCGTTTTGAGGACATTGATATTGAGTTTGTTGGCGCACGTAAAGAATCATACAACAGGGACAGCCGCAACCCAATTGTGGAAACCGGAACCCTAGAAGACGATCAAAACCGTCGCGATTTTACCATAAACGTATTAGCACTATCATTATCTCCCGATAATTTTGGTGAACTTGTTGATCCTTTTGGTGGTGTTGAAGACCTGAAGAATAAAATAATCCGTACTCCGCTTAACCCTGACATTACGTATAGCGATGATCCGTTGCGAATGATGCGTGCCATACGTTTTGCATCACAGCTTAACTTTACTATTGAGGAAGAATCGCTTAAGGCTATTGAAAGAAATAAGGAGCGCATAAAGATAATATCAGGCGAGCGCATTGTTGATGAGCTGAACAAGATACTGATGTCTGATGTGCCATCCATAGGATTCAAGTTGTTGCATCAAACAGGACTACTACATATAATATTGCCGGAACTTACCGCACTTCAGGGTGTTGAGGAAGTAGAAGGTCAAACCCACAAAGACAACTTTTACCATACCCTTGAAGTAGTCGATAATATTGCACCAAACACACAGGATGTATGGCTGCGTTGGTCGGCATTACTGCATGACATTGGTAAGGCTCCAACAAAGAAATTCCACAAAAAAGTAGGATGGACATTCCACGGACATGAGTTTTTGGGCGGAAAAATGGTAAAAAAGCTTTTCGAACGACTACATATGCCGTTGAACCATAAAATGAAATACGTTGCTAAAATGGTAATGCTGAGTTCGCGTCCTATTGTACTTGCTCAGGATATAGTAACCGATTCGGCAGTACGCAGGCTTATTTTTGATGCCGGTGAAGATGTAGAAGACCTGATGATTCTTTGTGAGGCAGATATCACTACTAAGAACGCATCCAAATTCAAAAAGTACCATAATAACTTTAAGATAGTACGCCAAAAGATAGTTGAAGTTGAAGAACGTGACCATGTACGTAACTTCCAGCCACCTATTACCGGAGAGGAAATTATGGAGATCTTTAACCTTAAACCATCAAGGGAGATAGGTGTACTAAAAGAAGCTATTAAAGAAGCCATACTGGAAGGGGAGATACATAATGATTATGAGTCGGCTTATAAGTTCATGATGGAGAGAGCAAAGAAACTTGGTCTTGAAGCGGTTAAATAGTTTTGAGTTCAGGGTTTAATGTTCAGCGTCATTGCGAGGTACGAAGCAATCTAAAAGAGATTGCCACGCTTCATTTCATTTCGCTCGCAATGACATACACTGTGTCATTCTGAGCGCAGCACAGCGGAGTCGAAGAATCTCATGATTTTCCTTCGCCTGGAAGGCAAAAGAACCTGACATATATCATAAAATAGATTAGGGATTACCCCGTAATTCGCAATAAAAAAACAAGATGAAGATTAGCTTCCAAAAAATAACAAAAACCGCTTTAATACTTGTCTATCTTGTAATCGTAGCCGGTGCATTAGTACGTATGACAGGCTCAGGAATGGGGTGCCCGGACTGGCCAAGATGCTTTGGCTACTACATCCCTCCTACAGATATTAAAGAATTGATGTGGTCTCCAAACCATCAGTTCAACAAAGGACAGGTAATCATTAAAGACGAAAAACTTTGGGTTGCCAAAGAAACCTTTACCACCACCGATACTTATGATGCGGCTAACTGGGAAGTATATACAAAACACGATTATGCCGAATTCAACCCTGTACATACCTGGGTAGAATACATCAACAGGCTTACAGGCGCCCTTGCAGGAGTAGCTGTTTTTGCAATGGCTGTAGCTTCCTTTGGTTTCTGGAGAAGAAAGACAAGTATCATACTGTTATCATGGCTCACGGTATTCATGATGGGCTTTCAGGCATGGCTTGGTGCAACGGTAGTATATTCGGTACTGAATCCGGTTAAGATCACCATACACATGGTAATGGCACTTATTATTGTTGCCGTGATATTATACATACTCGACAAATCCAAAGCGCTGAACTATGCTGCTATCAGCTTTAAGAAAGATAAACTGTTCAAATCGCTGCTTGTTACTTCTCTTATAATCACATTGATTCAGGTAGTATTGGGTACTGAGGTTCGTCAGTTTGTAGATGAGCGCGTGAAAATGCTTGGTTATGAAAATATGCACCTTGTAATGGATAGCCCTATTATACAGTTCTATTTCCACCGTACGTTCTCTTTTGTAGTATTCGGCATTAACCTTTGGATATACCTGCGCAACAGAAAACTGAATCTTGGCTACAAAAAAACAACCTGGGTTATGTACCTGCTAGGCATCGAAATACTATCAGGAATCGCTATGTATTACCTTGATTTCCCTTTTGGAATGCAAACAACGCATCTTGTATCAGCATCAGCTTTGTTTGGTATACAGTTCTACATGCTGTTGGAAAGCTCGAGGAAAGAAGGGCAATATTTAGCATAGTTTTACATTTCCCTTACCACAAGTTTAAGAGAACGGGCAGTAACTTTACATTGTAATCAAAAACAATATAAGCCATGCCAAATTCAACTGAACTAAAAGGACACTGGGACGAACTGAAAGGTAAACTGAAACAGAAATATGCCGAACTTACAGACGATGATCTGACATATGAGGAAGGCAAAGACGATGAAATGTGGGGAAAACTTGAACAGAAACTGGGCAAAGCGAAAAAAGAGATATTAGCTCTGTTCCAATAGCCCCGTTTCCTTCAGGGTAACAACCGCATATTCCGAAACTGTTCCATAGGCAGCAATCTGCTTATCGAACAGTTTTTTTATTTTAACCAGCCACAAATTTCGCAATTTTAATAAATCTGTGACTGACTGATATTGTAAACTGAATACTGCGACTGCTAACTGTTGCTTTTCTTGCCAAAAGTAGCTTTCCACGAACCGCAGCACCATAAAGGCCATATCACCAACAACGGATGCAGGAACAGACGCGTAAGCCTTACACTGTCAGTATCCAGTCCGAAAGCCGGATCCTTGTTTACGTATTGCGCATAGTTACCCGGAAAAATACAGATGAAAAAGATGGCAACTATCCATCCTAATTGTACGCGATACTTCGTAAGGAACAATAAAGAGAGCCCCAAAAGCAATTCCACTACTCCTGATAGTGTTACTACAAGACCAGCCTCCAGCGGAACCCAATCAGGCACCTGTGATAAATAATCTTCATGTAAAAAAGTAAGATGGCCTGTGCCTGTAAAGCACAACAGACAGCCTAAAAGGATCCTGAAAATGTTTTGTGCTTTAGAATAATTTACAGATGTTTCCATAATAATAAGGTTTTTGGTTAGCATAAAGTTAGCAATAAACCTCTTACAAAAAACATCAACTTACTGAATTTAAACAAAATACACTATCCAAGCCAGTTTCTGAAGTCGTTAACACGTTCGCGGCTAACGATTACCTCATCTTCCTTATAGGTAGGCAAAATGATCTTAAGGCGTGAATTTGTGTACACTACAATGTCTTTGATTGCATTGATGGAAACAATAAATTTCCTGCTCACGCGATAAAATTTAGCCGGATCGATTTCGGTCTCCAACTGTTCAAGGGTATTTTCTAAAAGGTAATCGCGTCCATCGGTAGTGCGGATGTAAGTTCCTTTGTTTTCGCTGTAAAAACATTCAGCATCCTCAATACTTATCATTTTGAGGTGCTGCCCCATCTTCACGGTAAAGCGTTTTTTATAGCTCTTTTCAGAAGGATTGGTAAGCATGCGCCTGATCTGGTCAAAATCAAGCGAAAGATTCTGGTTTTGAGGCTGCAGGTTCCTGTATTTGTTTACCGCGACTTCCAGATCTTCTTCATCAATGGGTTTAAGAAGATAGTCGATACTGTTTAGTTTGAACGCACGCAGGGCATACTCATCATATGCCGTTGTAAATATCACAGCACTTTTTATAGGCATGGTCTCGAAAATTTCAAACGAAAGCCCGTCAGAGAGCTGGATATCAAGAAATATCAGTTCAGGATGCGGATTATTGCTGAACCACTCAAGGCTTTCCTCTACCGAATGCAGCATGGTTTGTGCCTCAATATTGAGTTTCTGTAATTTTCTTTGCAGGAGCCTTGCGGCAGGTTTTTCGTCTTCTATGATGATAACGTTCATGACTAAGTTGGTGTGTTGATTTGATTGGTTGTTTTTTGATTTCCCTGCCGCCGGGGCAGGTTGATGACTGAACTGTTTACTGACTGATGGCTATTCCCATCGTTTGGTTTCTGATTCCTTACTTTGGTTGCTGCCCATCATTTCCTTTATTTTGCGCTCTTCCCAGTTTTTCCCAAGAATGATATCTGTTCCAAAAACGCTATACCAGTGAAAGAACAATCCTATTCCCCAAAATATTGCTGTAGAGAATGTGCCCCATTCAAAAAAGATATCGTCAGCCTTTGTATTTATTGCTTTTATTATCAATAAAAATACATTGATAGCAAGATACACGATAAGGTGCTTGTAAAATCCCTGCATAGCTTTTACTTTCTTTCTTACTTTATCTTCTCTTATCTGATTATCTAATGAATTTTCCATATTTATTTATACTTAATTGTTGGTTGGTTTTCTTTTTCTATAATTTCATTCAACTTGCGTTCTTCCCATGTGCTGGGAAGTATGAGTCGCTGACCGTAAAGGTTAACCGCATTTGCCAGTATAAAAAGGCCGGCCACAACGGTTGTAAAAAAACTTGTTGGTATCCAGAAGTTCTCAGCTACATAAGGATCATAAAGCCATACAACAAGCAGAAATATATTTACAGTCAGATAAACACCGAGGCGAAGGTAAAATTTCTTTAGCTGCTCTACTCTGTTATGGGCTTTTCTGAGTTGCACTACCTGCCTGATATCATTTGCTGCATTATTCATACTTATCAGACTTTTTTTGCTTATCCATCAGCTCCCTGAACTTTCTTTCTTCCCAGCCTTTTGGCATTACATATTTGGCTCCGAACAGAATTATGGCATTTGCCAAAACCCCAAATCCTGCCACTATACCTGTCATTAGAAAGGTGGTGTTCCAAAATTCATATGGCGGCCTGTAAATTCCGGAAAGCCATACAATAAACAACGTAACGTTCACTGTAATATAAGATGCCAGGTGTACATAAAAGCCTTTAAGGCAATCCACCCTTTTTTGCGCTCTTTTCAGGTAATCGGGATTAACATTATTTTCCATACTAGTCATATTTGCTGCGTTCCTCGTCCTTCCTTTTCATCTCATCCATAAGTTCATTCAGCTTGCGTGCTTCCCATCCTTTACCCAGGAAAGGATACCAGTCGAATGCTCCCATACCGTGAAACAGTACTCCCACTCCCCAACCTGCCAGCGAGAACCAAAACCACTGGAATTCGGGAGTAAACTTCATGTTTACAATAATAAGCACCGGTATTACCAGACAGTAACAAGTAAGGTTAATATAAAAACCTTTAATTTCTTTTACTTTTCTTTTAGCCTTATCGTAGGCTATTTTATCAAAATCTTCCATAATAGTTATTGCCATTTTTTAGATTTCTCTTTATCCATTAATTCTTTCATTTTTCGCTCTTCCCAGTCACTGCTTAGAAAAGGCATATAATTGAATACATTCACACCATGTATTACCACTCCTATACCCCATCCCAAAGCCGGATAAATAAACCATAAATGGCTTGGGGAAGTAACAATGTTCAATATAGCCAACCCAGCAATAATAACCACATAAGACGAAAGGTTGCCATAAAATCCTTTGATATCTTCTATCTTTTTCTGAGCCTTAAGGTAGTTGCTCTCTTCTTTATTATAGTGTGTAGGTTCCATAACTCTAAGCTGTTTTGTTAAGATTGGAAGCTTAACCGTAAAATGCGCTGCTGTTTCCTGAACCAGAACATTTCGTTCGGTGAGTATGGCATAACGGTTTACTATATTCTGCAAACCAACGCCTTTCCTGTCCTGCAATACTTCCTTTTTTTGCAGGTCGTTCTGCACCACCAGATAACCGTCTTTTTCAAATATCCTGATGTGCAAGGGCCGTTGCGGGCTCACCACATTGTGTTTGATCGTATTCTCAAGAAGCAACTGAAGCGAAAGCGGTACCACCTTAGCATCAGGATTGCTAATTTCCTGAACCTCATAAAAAATACTGTTTTCAAAACGCATCTTAAGCAGGTTCATATAAGTCTTTGCAAACGAAAGCTCTTCCTGTATGCTCACCAGTTCCTTGTCTTTTTGTTCCAGAACGTAACGGTATATTTTTGAAAGCGATGTTGTAAAACGCTGTGCGCTATCCGGGTTCTCTTCTATCAGTGAACTTAGTACGTTAAGGCTGTTAAAGAGGAAGTGCGGATCTATCTGGTTCTTTAGCGACTCAAACTGTGCCGATGCTGTTCCGGCAATAATCTTCTGTTCCTTTACCCTGCCTTCCTGATATCTTCTGTAGAAATAAAAGGCATGAACAATCATCGTAACCACAAGAGTAATGATTATCGCTACATAATAGTTGGATATCTTTTCGGTAGCGATAAACTCTAAAAAAGTTTCTCCTTCTACAACTACATCCTCAAAGATGCGCAGCAAAAACATAATGAACACCGAAACAATAAATGAGGTGACAAAACCAAGGGCAATCCTCTTTATGTTAAGTATTGCTTTGTTGAAAGTCTTATCAAAATAATGAAAGATAAAAGCATTGGCCGTATATAAAGTAACGGTGTACAGCATTACAAAAAGGAACTGAAGCAATAGCTGGCGATTCCACGTAAAACTTTGCCCGCTTGCCATGGCAATAAAAAGCAATACGATAAATATTATCATGCCTATGCCTATGGACTTAAAAAACTCTTTATACAGCTTTTTCATCATGCTTAGCTTGTAAATTAAGATCAATTTTATCCTTAATCGCCTTTAGAACAGGAGTGACAGCGACCAATATCCAGAAGGTAAGTATAAACAATGTCCATTGAATAGTTTCGGTAGTCCTTACAATAGCTTTATTCTGGCCCTGAAGTATCTTCAATATTTTTTCCTGCGAATTTATATCCTCGATTGTTTCAGGATAGCCGAAGGTACTCAGGCTTGGTGTAGAGGGAAGCAATATCCACATTACCATAAACATCGCTCCCGAAACCATCAGCATGACCTGGAGATTCTGAATACTGTCTCTTAGCGGATCCCCGATTTTGTGCCTGGCTATTTTAGTATATATGACTCCTCCGATTATGAAAGGAATTATTATGAACACTAAATTTACATTTTCTAATAACATGTGGTATACTTGTGAATATTAACCGTTAATTACTTTTTACACTCTTTAAGTTTTTCCTGTGCCCTGTCAGCTCCCCAGTTAGGATGGAAAGGCGTTTCTGGCTTAAAGGTAGCAAAAAGTCCGACCGCACGCTCAATCTCTTTACACATTGGCTTGGTATCCTGTCCAAAATATGCCGCACCTCCTATTTCAAATTCTGCCTTAGAGAATACTACCCTCGGATTATTTGGCGCCAGTATAAGTGCTTTAGCATACAACTCATTGGCCTTCGCGGAATACTTCATCCCATTAGTCATAGGGTCATATACAATCCAGGCTGTATAAATAAGGCATTGCATTACCATAAGTTCAGGATTATCGGGAGAGATAACCGACGCTTCATCCTGAGCTGCCTGTGCTTTAGCAAGAAGCCCGCTTAATTTTTCCTTGTCTTTGGTCATAAAAGCCTCCGTAGTGTTTATAAGAGCTACATAATAATTAGGAAGCCAGTTATTTTTTTCTACAGCAGCAATCCTCTCAAACATAGCCGATGCTTCTGTTGTCTTGTTCTCTCCCCATAATGCAAAAGCTTTTTGCATTCCGGTTTCATATTTGCTCTGTGCTGTTACCGAATTAACGATAAGTAAAACGTAAAGTAGAATTAGTCGTAACATAATTAATAATTTAAGGTTGTTGATTTTTGATGAGACAAAGATGCTTACAATACTGCTCATAATAAAATGCGTTTTACCCAACTGTAGAATTTTAAGGATGAACTGTAAATACTGTTAACCAAACTTAAAATTTACTCAGATTTTACACACAACTAAAACAATTTCATAAAATAATCACAAAGTTTTTGCTTAATAATTTCACTTTTTTTTAGCATGTATCAGTTAAGTTTTTATATTTGTTAAAATTATTGCCAACTATTTGATTATACAATAATTAAAAAGCTCAAAAAATGCACTCAACATTACTTAAATCATTAGTAGTCACTGTTTTTTTTGTTACTGCCTTTAGCTGCGGAACCAGCGAAGACGGAAGTGAAGGAATTGGGAGCGGTGGCAATGGGAGCGCATCTTCAAAATTGGGAGGATCTTACAATATCATTTCAATGGTATCTGATATCAGTGTAGACCTGAATAATGACGGCACATCTTCAACAGACTTGCTTACCGAAATAGATCCAGAGGTTTTTAGCACCCAGATACCTGAACTGGAAATAAAACCCGTTGTTGTAAACAATCAGCTGGAGAATATGATGAGCTTTTACCTTCCTCACTCTAATGTAACCACCGGATCGTCATCAAGCCAGACCAGTGTAAATTTCACTAAAACAGGTTTGGGTTATGTATATGAATTTGATAACAGTACTCAAACCATATCTGTAAAAGACAGTACTTTACCCGGAGGACAACCCGGTGTATACGGACACATTGAAAGCATCGAAGTTATAGATAACAATATGCTAAAAGCAATTTTCACAAAGTATTATTATAACTTCTCAGGTCAGCCAGGGTGGAAGCTGCTTACCATTACCTGTGTATACACTAAAGTATAATTTTCATAAAATAAGCATCGCTTTTTTATCAATTTTATAAAAATCAACCTACAGTTTAGGGTAAACAGTTTTGCTGCTGTTTGTCATATAAAAATGCCAAACAACATGAATCAGAAAGAATATCCCCTTTTAAATCCGGTATCGCTGCCACACCCCGGCAAGTTACTCATCATCGAACCTCTCGATTACCCAAATCCTTATGATTTCCATCAGGCGCACAGGCATGATTATTTCGAGATCATCCTTGTAAAAAACGGAAACGGTTTCCAGCTAATTGATTTTACTCCATACAACATTCAGCAGGGCCAGCTTTTCACCATCTATCCCGGTCAGGTGCACCTTATGGAGCGAAACACTGCCGAAGGTATGATCATCCAGTTCAGGAAAGACATTTTTGAGTTTATTCATCCGCTAAAGCATTCTCATTTATTTTTTTCGGAAGCTTCTTTCGATCTGGATAACGAAACGTTTTCCCATCTATACGATATGACCGAAAGCATATGGCAGTTGCTTCAAAAAGACGAACTATCACCCCTTTCTATCCATAAAGCTTACAGTTACCTGCAAATCATTCTGATAACGCTAATAGAGAAACACTGTAATAACACCTTAGATATTCAGGGACATCAGGTTGTAACACAGTTCCTGTCGCTATTGCCTCAGCACATAAAAACCAAAAAGAAGGTTTCTGAATATTGCGAGCTGATGAACTGCAGTTCTGACAAGCTTAATCTTGCCTGTAAAAACAGGTTAGGTAAAACTGCATTAAAACTGATTCACGAAGAAATGATCCTGGAAATAAGACGTCTGTTGCTTCTTAACCAGCTTTCGCTAAAAGAAATCGCCTACGAACTTAACTTTGACAGCCCGGCCAATTTCAGTGGCTTTATAAAAGCAAACACCGGACTCACACCTACTGAACTTCAATCATCTATACTCAAAATTTATAACTAATTGCGGTTTTTTCATAACCACAGGCTTACAGGAGTAAACTAATTTTATAGTCAACAAAACAACAATAGCTATTAAAAAAACGGTACTCTTAACAGCCTTACTTTTTAGTATTACACAAAGTATAAATGCACAATGCAATGATGCAGTGCCATTGCCCTACACCGAAAATTTTGATATCGCCCTTGCTCCCGACCTACCCGATTGCACGTATTCATATAAGCAAACATTTGTTGGCAGCGACTGGGATTGCAGTATTGCTCCAAACAATAGTTTTACCGGAAATGTAGGGCGTTATTCTACCTATTCTGACGTAGGATGGGGAATGACATGCGATTTTGTACTCAGGCCTGTTCAGCTAACAGCCGGTGCAACATACAAGGTGTCATATAAATATGCCAACGAGGATAATCAGGCAGCGATTGATTTTTTAAGAGTTTCGTTATCATCTGCCGATGCAGAGATCCAGATACCCCTGGAATTACATGAGTCAATATCAGGAGTCTCACCGGTTACTCATTCGGTAGAATTTACCATAACAGCAACAGCCACCTATTATCTTAGGTTTAGCCTTGAAACATCCGGCAACCAGGGAATACTGTATTTAGATGATATAAAAATTGAGGAAACCGGCACAACAGGAATCCCCGGGCATGAATTAGCAGGAATATCGTGTTATCCAAATCCGGTTAAAGACCGCTTAACGATAACAAATACTACAGGCTCTGAAGAACTAGAGCTATACAGTATCACGGGACAATTGTTACATACACAACCATCTTCAGGAAATGATACGGTTATGAATTTTGAAAATTTTCCTGCAGGTATTTACATTTTAAAGACCAGCCTTCAAAGAAGTAACAAAACCATAAGGCTTATAAAGGAGTAAGCTAAAAAACTCAATGTAATATTGAATATATGTTTATCTAAGTTAAAAACGGAAGCTTCGCTTCCGTTTTTTTTATTTAAGGTCAGGCAGACTATATGTATAAGTGTTTGCGGTTTTTTTATAACTACTCCTACAAAATCAGCATGTATTTTTACAATAATAAAAATGCCGATGATTAATTAAAAGCCTTTCGGACACTTGATTTAGGTTAACGTAATTTTCCACAGCCCAAAAGGCAATTGATTGATTTTAATGTACAGTCCGGAAGGGAAAGGCGGGACACAATTGTCCCGCTTTTTTATTTATGACGAGACCGCCTACAAATTCATAATTGTTTACGGTTTTTTCATAATAACCACACCATACAACAAACATAATTTTACACAAATGTTAATTTAATAAAAACACCTATGAAAAAGATGATTACCCTTATGCTAATGCTGGCGATGTCAGCCCTGGCAAATGCACAGCTTCAGAACGCAAGTTTTGAACAATGGCAAAATAATCCTGCCGATGAAAATTTTCCGAACAAGCCTACCGGATGGATCATTACTGATGGTTTCAGCGAATCTGCACATTGTATGTATCCACCAAGTACCGATGCTCAAAATGGAGATTATGCACTAACACTTGGTATATGGTATCATTACGTAAAGGATGCTGCCAGACAGACAGCACCAATAAATTACAGGCCATCGGCACTTAAAGGACATTATAAATATACCGACAACATTATTCAAGGCTCATCAGGCCCTGTAAACGATGTGGCTCAGGTAAATATATACCTAACGAAATGGAATGAGGCTTTAAACCAGAATGACACCATAGGACGAGGAACGCTAGATCTTCATGAAAGCATTAGTTACAGTAATTTTACCTGCCCGGTTGTTTACAGCAGTGATGCTATTCCTGATAAAGTTACCATATATCTGGACTGTACGAGGATAAAACGTGCAGGAGAAACAGAAAACCTGATACGCATAGAAGGTGACGGAAGCTATTTTACAGTAGACAACATCAGTCTGGAAGAAAGTTCGTTGGGTAATGAAGATTTTACCGTAAAAACTATTAAAGCATATCCTAACCCAACTAAGGACATGGTAAGTATTTCAAACTTTTCGGGTCAGGCGGATTTATATGATATGACCGGTAAACTGGTAATATCAGTACAATATACTGAAAACAGTACTATAGATACGCAGCAATTGCAAAAAGGCATTTACACAGTAAAACTTACAGATGGCATAAATGTAAGCTATACAAAACTCATTAAGGATTAATCAAATTTTCTTGTGAAGCTGCCAACAAGCAGCATAGTTTTAATTTTAGGTTTAGGTGATGAAAAAAACAGGGCTTATGACCCTGTTTTACTTTTTAAAGATTATCCAACTGGTTCTTAGACTTATCATCACTGATGGTCCAGAAGAAGCCTACAAAAAAGAATCTGTCAGCCGGTTGGGTAATAGCCTGTCTTGGGTAAATGCCATTGGCTCCCGGATTATTAGCATAAGTATATCCAAATACATTATCCGATCCCATTACATTTGACACTGAAAAATAAAGTATCTTTTGCTGGCTTAGCAAATAGGCCCAGCTAAGGCTAAGGTTGTTATATGTTTTGGTTTTACCGTTCATAAAAGCAGTTTCATTCGGGTTATCATAAGGCCTCCCGCTGTTAAAGCTGTAAGTTACCCCAAGTTGCGACCTTAGATCGTTTATCCAGTATTTAGTCACTATCGAAGCATTGTGCGTAGCGATATAGCTTGGTGTTACTTCATACTCATAATTCTTGTAATCCCTTTTACTGTCTATGTATGAATACGAAACCCAGTATTCAAGATTTTTAATCAGTTTACTATCCCTCCAGAAAAGGTCGATACCCTGAGCATAGCCATAACCTGCATTACTGTAGTTAGAATCAAAGGCAGCAGTAACACCTTCATATTTTACAAGATTGTCATATTTTTTGTAGTAAGCCTCTCCCCTAAACATCCTTCCGTCGGTGTTGTACAGGTAGTTGAAAATATAATGTGCCGTTTTTTGATGTTCAAAATTCTTATAATACTTCAGGTAATCCTGTCCCGGTGTCTGGTAAAAGTCACCATAAGCTAATGAAAACTGGCTTTTAGGGCTTACTTTATATGCCAATGCAGCACGGGGTTCAATTGTTCCTTTGTCAAGTACACTGGCATATGATGAACGTAATCCGGCCTTGAAGGCAAGGTTTTTAGAGATAAAAACATCGGCTTCAGCATAAGCAGCAGCAATTGAATTGTTATAACCGCTATTAAAGTTAAAACCGGCAGGTTCAGAGTAGTCTTCATTAAAATCGGTAATAAAATAATCACCCCCAAAAGTAAGTTTAAACCTGTCGCTGAATCCTTTACGAAGCTTAAGTTTCATATGTGAAGAGTTTTCTGCATTCTTAATCCCAATCACATCATAAGCTGTTTTGTTATGACTGTAGCCGTAAGAGATACCCGTCTGGATTGTCCATTGCGCACCAAACATCCCTTTGTAAGAAGTATTGAAATAAAAATTGTCGTTTTTAGTGTCTACCCTTACCGGTTCAGGCAGGTTGATATCTTTCTGGTTCAGGTCAAAAGTAGCATGATCAAACGCTGCATATAATTTAAGCATACCATTATTATTAAACTTATACCTGTATACTGCCTCTCCCGACATTGACTGATAAGGCTTGTTCCAGTCAACATTTTGAGGCACTACCCACTGATACGGCTTCAGGTTCATATAAGACAGGTTAACACTAAGTGAACTCTTATCCCATTTCTGGGTATGGCCAAGGCCAAGGCCTACCGTCATGATAGCGATATCAGATTGTTTTTGTTCCGGTTCTTCAATAGTGTTTAGCAATAGTACGCTTGACAATGCTTCTCCATACTCTGCCGAATATCCTCCTGTGGAGAAAGTCATACCACTAAAAAGAAATGGAGAAAAGCGTCCTCTTGCAGGCACATTATTAGCCGTTGCATTATAAGGCTGCGCGACACGAAGCCCGTCAACAAACGTCTGTGTCTCATCCGATTCACCACCCCTAACAAACAGTCTGCCGCTTTCACCTACGGTTTGCGTACCGGGAAGCGTTTGCAATGCTCCTATAATATCTCCGGCAGCACCGGCAGTAGTTACAATATCAAGAGGCTTTAAGGCCGTAACTTTGCTGTTATCTCCTGCCTGGAAAGAACCTGCCGAAATTACAACTGCATCGAGCGTATTTACACTCGCCTTCATAGCAAATGCATGTACTTTATATTCTTCTATAACAATGTCCTGCCTGAAATCTTCGAAAAACATTGCCGTGATAACCAATACCTGATTCCCTTTCTCGACAGTCTCAAATGAGAAATGGCCTGTTTCATCAGCCGTTGCTCCGTCATAAGTGCCATCGATGTAAATGTTTGCACCTGCCACAAGCTTCCCTTTTGCGTCGGTTATACTCCCTTCTATTTTGGTTTGGCCAAAAGCGAAGCCCACAGTAAGAATAAATAAAAAAGTAATAATTGATTTCATGATTGGTGGTTGTGTTGATTTGATGGGTCAAAATTGTGATAATATTCTGAGCGTTCCCAAAAAACATTTCTGAATTGTAGAAATTAAAGGATGAACCGTAGGAAAGAAATCCATATACTCTCTTATTAAGAAAAATCTACT
>QFQM01000050.1 GCA_003243255.1 Flavobacterium psychrophilum
CTAGCGTACCGTAGATCTCTGCCGCCCTGGTATTCAGGTTGAAGGTCGCGATACCATCGGTATCGCTGGCGCCGTCATCACAAAGCTCGTAATCCGTCGGTTCTGTAGCAATTGGGCTCTGGTTGACGATCAGCTGCAACGTTACGATGTCAAAACAGTCCGTAGTATTGGAATTGACACGTATATAAAGTGTCTGGCCATGCTGATTAATATTAGGATAATTGTTAATGTTAGGTACAGGATTTACATTAAATTCAGCATCCTGTGGTGTCTCATGTACCGTAACTGTAACACCGCCCAAAGCATTTTGAATAGCCTGGATAGTATTGGTCAGATCAAAATATTCAAAACCGTCATTATTAGAATCACATTCTTCTAAAGGTACAGGTTGTGGAATAGGAGGTAAGCCGCCCGGAGGATTATTAACAGTAACTCCGGTAAGTAAAGATGTACAGTCAGCACTTGCTCTTACCGTTACATTGTATGTTCCCTGAAGCACATTATTGAATATAGGATTAGGCTGATAGTCTGTTCCGTTAATGCTATAAGTAAGCCCTGTTCCCAGTGGAGAGTTAATTGTTATGCTACCTGTTGTTGCGGCACATTGCGGGTGCGCAACCGTTACGTCGGCTACTGCCGGAGGAGCAGGAACCGGATTGATAGTTATATTAGCTGTTTGAGAAGTACATCCGGATGCATTTTGAACCGTTATCTGGTAATTGCCGGAAGTAAGATTACTGAAGGTTGTACTGCTCTGGAAATTAATTCCGTCAATGCTATAAGCTATACCTGCTCCTGTAGGAGTGTTTACAGTTATTGTGCCTGTAGTAGCCAAACATGTGGTTTGAGTTACAGTTACATTGGCAACAGCCGGTACAGGAGGAGCAGGATTTATTATAATATCAGTAGTTATAGAGGTACATCCTGATGCATTTTGTACAGTCACATGGTATGTGCCCGCTACTAATCCGTTAAAGACGGTTGATGCCTGAAATGTTGTTCCGTTAATGCTGTATGTTATTCCCGTTCCTGTTGGTGTATCTACTGTAATAGAACCTGTAGACACTGTACATGAAGGTTGGCTTACTGTTACAGTAGCAACTGCCGGAGGTGTAGGTACGGGATTAATAATGATATTCGGAGTTACTGACGTACACCCTGAAGCATTTTGTACTGTTATATGATACGTTCCCGGTGTAAGGTTAGCAAACAACGTAGTTGTTTGGAAGGTAGTGCCATCAATACTATACGTGAATCCGGTACCAGTTGGAGTGTTTATAGTTATGCTTCCTGTTGAAGTTGTACAGGTAGGCTGTATAACAGTTGTGTTAGCTATAGCGGGTATAACAGGAGCGGAATTAATAATTATTGGGCTTGTAGCCGAAGTACATCCGGCAGCATTCATTACTGTAACAGTATATGAGCCCGGATTCAGGTTAGTAAATGTTGTTGTTGTCTGGAAATTTGTTCCGTCGATACTGTAGGTAATTCCGGCACCAGTAGGTGTATTTACACTTATTGTACCTGTTGATACTGTACAAGTTGGCTGCGTTGTGGTTACAGTTGCTACAGCCGGAGTTGTCGGTGCAGCGTTTATTGTTATTGGTGCAGTAACCGAAGTACATCCTGCCGTGTTCATTACGGTAACAGTATATGAACCCGAAACAAGATTAGCAAATGAAGTACCTGTCTGGAAAGTAGTTCCATCAATGCTATAGGTTAATCCTGAACCTGTAGGGTTATTTATAATTATAGTACCTGTTGAAGTTGTACAGCCAGGTTGTGTAATCGTAGTGTCTGCAACGGCTGGAGCCGACGGAACAGTAGTAATTGTTATTGGTCCCGTTACCGATGTACATCCTCCGGAATTAACAGTCACAGTGTAGTTTCCGGGAATAAGATTAGCAAAAGTTGTTCCTGCCTGGAAATTAGTTCCATCAATGCTATAGGTTAAGCCCGTGCCCGTAGGTGTATTAACAGTTATTGTACCTGTAGGTGTAGTACATGTAGGTTGAGTTAGGGTTGTATTGGCAACTGCAGGAGAGGCCGGAGAACCATTAATGATGATACTACCTGTTACCGATGTACACCCTCCTGAATTAACGGTAACAGTGTAGTTTCCCGGGGCAAGATTTGCAAATGTTGTTCCTGCCTGGAAAGTAGTTCCGTCAATACTATAAGTAAATCCTGCGCCTGTAGGTGTGTTCACAACAATAGTTCCTGTAGCTGTTGCGCATGTAGGCTGGGTAACAGTTGTAGTAGCAACTGCCGGAGCACCCGGAGCCGGATTAATTACGATTGGTAAACTTACAGATGTACAATTGGTGCTGTTTCTTACTGTTATTGTATATGACCCCGGAGCTAAATTATTAAAAACCAAACCTGGCTGAAATGTTGTTCCATTTATACTGTATGTCAGTCCGGTGCCAGTAGGGGCAGTAACAGTAATGCTACCTGTTGCAGTTGCGCATGTGGGCTGTGTAGTTGTCACCGTTGCTATTGCAGGAGCAGGGTTAACCGCAAGTTGTGCCGCATTGCTAACCAAAAGACAAGCAGATGATGTTATTTCGCAATAGTACTGGTTTGCATCAAAACTTAAAGGAATCTGTGTTATTGTCAGTGTGCTTGTTGTCGCACCCGAATAGTTGGTATTATTGGTTACATTAACCCATGTTCCGGCAGCATTTAAAACTTTCCACTGGTAAGTAAATCCGGCAGAAGGATTTACAGCAACAGTATATGTAGTGCTTCCATTCTCACAAACGGTTGCTGATACAGGTTGCGTAATGGTTGGAATTGGAGTAGGGGTAATAGTATGTGATCCTAAATCCTGACACAGATTATTTGGAGTAGCACTTGACCCAGTCGGTCCGGGGTGCATTGTTATGTTCCAATCGTTATTGTTATATGTAGGGGTGGGAGCAACAGCATTAGGTTTTCTGATGAGTGTAAAACCAGGTGATGAAGGAGGAGAGATAACACGGTCTATTACTATTCCGTTTTTTAATAGTTCAAACTTGTCATCCTGATTAAAGCCACTTCCTATTGATGCAGCTGATGATGGCGGCGCACATAAAGCAGGATTCGGTTCACTACATGCAATAAGATAGGTTGCACCGGCATTTATTATACCGGTAAGGTTTAATATATCATTGCTAAGGGGTGTTGCAGCATTGTCTACAAAACGATAAAGTGTATAACCATTAAGATTTATTGGTAAAGAAGTAGGATTGTATAATTCAATCATTCCGCCGCTTCCGCCTTTCTGATCATAGATTTCAGAAATAAATATTTCGGTAAAATTATTGGTACACGATGGGGTGAGTACATTAAAAGAGCCTGTTGAGTTTCCGTCACAGCCATTGGAGGTAATGGTTATAACGCCAGTTGCAGCGGTAGCAGGTACAGTGGCTTTTATGGTAGTATCTGATATGACTGTAAAAGCAGCAGCATTTATCCCGTTGAATTTTACCGCTGTTGCATTAGCAAAACCTGTTCCTGTGATTGTAACTATTGTGTTTGCAGGGCCTGAAACAGGTAAGAAAGAAGAAATAACTGCGGCTGTACAGTTAGAGGTTACAAGCCCGTTCAGGGTAAAATCATCGAGCCTGAAATTTCCGCCCGTTCCACCCGTAAGTGTAAGGGTTACTGTTATCGTTCCGGTTAATCCTGTTATGGGTGTGCTGACATTTGTAACTCCGACAGGAGCACCAATGGTAGGAGTTGTTCCGGAGCCTACATTAGTACCATTTATAGATAATGTCCAGGCAGTAGGGCCTATGCTGCTTCGTTGTCTCCAAAAATCAAATGAGGTAACTTCTAACTGATAGCTATTGGCTACATTAAAAGTTAAGTTTATAGTGTTGGTTCCTGCGGCTGTCAGCATTGTGATAGCCGTAGAAGCTCCCGCTCCGGGATTGCTCGTCCATGAGTTGACGCTATTGGTCCAGGATGAACCTGACAGATGAGTATCTATTGTTGGTGGCGGAACATTATACGGATGCGTTGAGATTGCCGAAGTCCCGAAATTATGATAGTAGACCTGAGAATGGCTTTTAAAACCTAATAAAAAAAGAAGCATTAAGCTTAAAAAAGCAATTTTTCTATTTGTAAAACAAGTATTTAGCATACCATTTTTTATCAGCCGAAATTATACCTATTTGAGGTTTGGGGTATTTTGAAATGGTTATTTAATGATGAACTTGTTGTGATAAAATTGTAAAGATTGTAAAGAAAAAAAGCCGCTATTGCGGCTTTTTCATATAAGTTGTGATATTCTTAATCTCTTCGGTTTATGTATACCCAACCAGTTTGCTGATTGCCGGCCGATTCAATTACATAATAATATGTTCCGGTAGGCAGTTCAGTATCCTGATTTGTTTGCCCATGCCATTCATTAGTGTAATTGTTTTTAGAATAAACTTCATGTCCGTAACGATTAAAAATGCTTAGTTTAGTAACATTCATTCCCGTCAGATTAAAGTTGTCGTTCATACCGTCATTATCCGGCGAAATACCTCTGGGAATTGAACAGAAATAGCTGTCTACGTTAACACTTGTAGTATTTTCACACCCTTCGGCATTTGTTATTGTTACAGTAAATTCAACAGGATAATTTACCGAACCTGAAGTGGTGATTAGGTATTGGGTTACATTAAATGTATTCTCATTATTACCAACTGTAGTGCCCTGAGCATTTTTCCATTCAAAAGTAGCTGTGCCCACATCAAATGAATTATCAAGTGGTAATGCCTCTATAATATAGTTCGCTCCTGATGGATTATCTATACATCCCTGGTTTATGGTTATTTGTGGTAAATCAGGAACATTATTTACAGTTATGGAAGGTGATACCGAAGTGCAACCCGATGTATTCTTCACTGTAACAGTATAGTTACCCGGAGCAAGGTTGCCAAATGTTGTACCTGCCTGGAAGTTTATTCCATCGATACTATAAGTCAGATCTGAGCCAAGCGGCGCAGTTATGTTTATGCTTCCTGTTGCTACAGCACATGTAGGCTGTATTGTTGTTACCGATGCTACAGCAGGTACACCTGAAATTACATTTATAGTGATAGCTGACGTTACCGAGGTACATTCGGCAGCATTTTTCACTGTAACGGTATAATTACCGGGGGCAAGATTACCGAATTCAGTTTCAGCCTGAAAGTCAACTCCGTTAATGCTGTATGTTAAATCGGCTGCAAGCGGCGAAGTAACGGTGATGCTTCCGGTAGGCGAAGCACATGTAGGCTGTACTGATGTTACTGCTGCAACTGCCGGGGCATTAGGTGGCGTATTTATTATAATGACCGATGATATTGAAGTACATCCATCCGCATTTTTTACGGTTATAGTATAGCTGTCCGGAACAAGGTTTGTAAATGTTGTTTCTGATTGATATGTTATACCATCAATACTGTATGTTAGTCCTGATGCAACAGGCGCAGTTACAGTAATTCTTCCTGTAGGTGTTGTACAGGTAGGGTCAACAACTGAAACTGTTGCTGTAGCCGGTGCAGCCGGAGCCACATTTATTGTTACAGGAGCAGTAACCGAAGTACATTCCGTTGCGTTTTTTACGGTAATTACATATGCACCCGGAACAAGGTTTGTAAATGTAGTTCCTGACTGATATGTTGCTCCTCCATCAATACTGTAAGTAAGGTCGGCAGCAAGAGGGTTTGTAATAGTGATGCTTCCGTTTTGTATTGTACAGGTAGGCTGGGTTGTTGTTACTGTAGCAACTGCAGGTGCACCCGGAGCAGGATTAATTATAACAGGAGCTGAAACCGAAGTACATCCTGCCGCATTTTTTACAGTTATAGTATAAGATCCCGGGGTAAGGTTGCTAAAAGTAGTTCCGTTCTGGAAATTTGTTCCATCTGTGCTGTAGGTTAAATCTGCAGCAAGAGGTGAAATAACAGTAATGCTTCCTGTTGGTGTTGCACAGGTTGGCTGTATTGTGGTTACTGTTGCTGCTGCCGGGGTTGTTGGGGCAGCATTTATTGATATTGGAGCCGTAACCGAAGTACATCCTGTTGCATTTTTTACGGTAACTACATAAGTTCCCGCAGTAAGGTTTGCAAAAGTACTTCCCGGCTGAAAGTTTGTCCCGTCAATGCTATAAGTTATATCTGCAGCAAGAGGCGAAGTTATGGTTATGCTTCCGGTAGCTACTGTACATGTAGGCTGAGCGGTTGTAACTATTGCTACAGCCGGTGCGGCAGGAGCAGTGTCTATTGTTACCTGTAGCGGTGTAGAAATACATCCGGCTGCGTTTTTTACCGTAACAGGGTATGTTCCCGGAACAAGATTGTTAAAAACAGGAGAAGCCTGATATGTAATTCCGCCATCTATACTATAAGTAAGATCGGCAGCAAGAGGAGTTGTAACAGTAATGGTTCCGAAAGCAATTGTACATGTAGGCTGTGAAGTAGTAACAGTTACTACCGCTGGCTGAGGGGTTACCGCAAGACGGGCCGCATTACTTATAATAGTACAGGTGGTACCTGATACCATTTCGCAATAATACTGATTGCCGTTAAAAGAAGCAGGAACTCCGTTTAAGGTTAATGTTGCCGTCTCTGTACCGGAGTAATTTACTCCGTTAGTAAGGTTTACCCAGTTGTTTCCAACAAGTACTTTCCATTGGTATGTAAATCCTGTTGGGTTGCTTAATGCTACTGTAAAAGCAGTAGTGCCATTTTCGCAAATTGTTGCTGATGCAGGATTGGTTACAGTAGGATTGGTTACAGTAGGATCGGTTCCGCCCGGTATTGGATTTACAATATGATTTCCAAGGTCCTGGCAAAAATTGTTAGGAAGGTTAACTCCCGGCTGATCTTCAGGATGCAGGGTAATATTCCAGTCATTTGCATTGAATGTTGTTACAGGAGCTACGGCATCCGGTTTTCTGATCTGAGTAAAGCCTTTTTGAGAAGGAGTGTTAACCCTGTCTATTGCCGTTCCGTTTTTTAGAAGTTCGAATTTATCATTATCATTAAAACCGCTTCCTAATGTAGCTGACGAAGAAGGCGCAACGCAGATTGAAGGATTTGGAGCAGAACATGCTACAAGATATACCATTTCTGAACCAAGTGTTCCTGTCAGATTCAGGATGTATCCTCCGGCAGGTGTAGTATCTGTAATATTGCCAAATCGTTGTAGCGTATAGCCCGATAAATTGATAGTAGCTGTTGTAGGATTATAAATTTCTATCATACCGCCACTTCCTGATTCCTGATCATAAAGTTCAGATATATATAAATCGGAAGGAGGAAGAGGAATTGTACAATTGTCATCTATCACAGTGAAAACGCTACCATTTCCGGGGCATCCATTTGTAGTAACAGAAACTGGCCCTGTAGTTGCTGTTGCGGGTAGAGTTGCTGTTATAGAAGTATCTGAAACAACTGTGAATAAAGCATCAACGCCATTGAATTTTACAGATGAACTTCCTGTTCCGTTCATAAAACCGCTACCAGTTATGGTAACAAGTGTATTTGCAGGGCCTGATGAAGGACTTGATGAAGTTATTACGGGTGCTGTACATGTGGCTGTAACAAGGCCGTTAAGTGTAAAATCATCGACACGAAATGTTCCGGCTCCCGAACCTCCACTAAGGGTAATTACCACATTTACAGTTCCTGTAAGGCCTGCTACAGTATTTGCTACGGCTAATGTGCCTGTTGCTGCTCCTGTTTGAGGTATTGTGCCTGTACCTACATTAATTCCGTTAATAGCCATTGACCAGTTTTGGCCTCCTGATGGGCTACGTTGCCTCCAGAAAGAAAAGGAGTCAACAGAAAGTTGTTTACCGGTGGCTACCGTAAAACTAAGAGTTACTGAAGTAGTGCCTGTAAAATTAGTCAGGCCCAATGCCATACCCGATGAACCGTTATAGCTTATCCACGATCCTGCATTGTTTGTCCAAACCGAATTTGAAAGATCGGAATTCATTAAAGACGGAGCTGCCGTGTAAGGATAGCTATTGATTGTTGTTGTGCCAAAATTATGCTGATATACCTGTGCTGACATTAAGTTTAACAAAGAGAATATCAATACAATAGTAAAAGCTAATTTTCTTGAGAAAGTAATTTTTTTGCGCATATTTTTTTGCTTAATTGACAGATTTTTAATCAATTGATAATGTTGCGCAAGCTACCTTTAAAGAAAAAACACCTAATTATTTAAATCTTATAAAATAGTTATCTAATGCATTTGAAATTTAAGTTTAGGTTAATGTAAAATAAAAACTCCGGCAACTTAATAGCTGCCGGAGTACTTTTTTAAAAGTATACTGATTAGTTGATCACTACACGTTTTGTAGTAACGTTAGAACCAGATGTTATTACTATCATGTAGATTCCTTTCTGAGCAGCTGTCATATCTACAAATTCATTGTCAGAAACTGATTTTTTTACGATTACTTTTCCTGCAGCGTCATATATTACAACATCGGCAGTTTCTGTAGCAAGATCAATCTGGAATTGTCCGTTATTAGGGTTTGGATAAACAACAACTTCCGAGTTTTCTGTAGCTTGTGAATTAGATTTCATAGCAACTTTTGCTCCTGCTCCTGAACCTTCATAACAAGTCCATACGATATCGTCGATGATTGTTCTGTTTCCTGAGTTTACAAGTTCTATTGTAGCATCAGCAGACACATTAACCGCATAAGAGAATGTAGATGCAACATCTGAAGAAACAGTAATGTCTCCACCATACTGAGTACCGTTTACAAACACTTTTAGTGTAGAGTTACCTGTAAATACTCTTTTGTATTTAAAGCTTAAAGTACCAATGCCACCAAGGATTGCTTCTGTATTTTCAACAGTTCCTGTTCTTACAGCAATAGCTTTTCCGTTTTCTGTCTGATCAGTTCTTGAATCAGATGCTGTCCAGTCTATGCCATTGTCTCCAGTCCAGCTTCTTACAGCATAAGAAGATGCTGCAGTACCAATATTACTAAAAGTTTCGCCACCACCTGTACAAGTAAAGATAGTTGTAGTGCCTTCAGTTTCAATTGCGTTGCCAGAGTAAGCAGGGCCATAAATACACTCGGTATTGTTATAAGGATATACAGCAATTGAGTAAGTTGTTTCCGGAGAAAGGTTCTCAATAGTAAATGTTGCACTTGTCCCTACATATCCTACAGTTGCTGAACCAACAACCTGACCTATAGTGTATTGAACTTCGTTGTAAGCAGGGTCAATTGTTCCTGAAGCAGTATAGAATGCTACATATCCATCAGCAGTTACATCTGTAATTTCTACATCAACTGAAGTAGCAGTCTGGTTAGAAACAGTAATATTAGCGGCAAGAACCTCAGGAGTAGCGCAAACATTTAGTGATTTTGCAGTAAAGTTAACAGCACAAGAACCTTCATTAGCATCGTTGCTAACTATAGTAAGAGTTGCAGGATATTCACCTGCTACAGCGGCATTGAATTTAACGATTACATCTTCTGTACCAAGATATGGTATAGTGATAGGTGCTACCGGATTAACAACCGTAAAGTTTGTATTATCGCTTAGTGTAAATGCAGATATAACAAGATCTTGCTGACCTTCGTTTTTGATAGTGAAAGTAGCTTCAGTATCAGAATTGGTTTCTACTGTTCCAAAATCGATATCAAAATTGCCACAACCTTTTTCGTTTAATTCTATGTCAATAAGCTGAATTTCAGGTCTGTCCGGGATAGAGTAACAGTTCCATACCAGATCATCAATTACAGTTCTGTTTCCACTGTTAACGATTTCGATTGTAACAGGTCCGTTAAAATCGATATCTTCATTGTATGTAGCCGGTGTTTCAGATGAAACTATTATATCAGCACCATATTGTACACCATTTACGTATACTTTTAATGTAGAGTTGTCTGTAAAAACTCTTTTGTAGCTAAATGAAAGATTTCCAATACCACCATTTACAGGATTCACATTTTTAAGTGTACCAGAACGTAGCGTTATAGCTCTTCCGTTTAAAGTCTGATCATTTCTTGAATCGGTAGCATTCCATTGCCATCCGTTATCTCCAACCCATGTCCTGTTAGTGTAAGTACTTGAGTTTGTACCTAAATTAGTAAATGTCTCATTACCACCATTACAAGGAGCAACAGGAGTAGAGAAGGTAGTATCTATAGATTCAGAAGTGAAATACAGAGGGCCACCTGTACAGTCTGCACCGTTATAAGGGAAAACAAAAGCGTAGTAGGTTGTATTTTCAGTTAAACCTGCAAGAGAGATGTTAGCAAGGCTTCCTTTGTAAGCAACAGTACCATTACCAATAGTGTTACCTACATTATAATCTGCTCCGTTAGCAGGAAGCCCGCCAAGAGGAGTTACTGTTGATAATACTACAAGATACGATTCTGCACCGTCTACAGTTACTGTAGCGTTTACAGAGAATGGGGTAAGGTTGTCAAGATCGATTTCGCCATTTTCAACAACAGGAGCGGCACATGGAGCCAGTCCTGTACCTTTTAGATTAACTACACAGGCAGCTTCGTTAGCATCGTTGCTGTTTACTGTAAGTGTACATGTTTTGTTTCCGGCTGAAGCAGCATTGAAACGTACTAATATAATTGAAGAACCTGAAGCAGCTACTGTAAAAGGTATTATAGAAGGTGATACGATTGAAAAGTCAACAGCATTGCTTAATGAAAGTGAAGACACATTTAGAGTTGAAGTTCCTGTGTTTTTTATTGTAAACACCGCATCAGCAGCAACACCAACTGCCTGTGAACCAAAATCTACCATTAGCTCTCCACAGTTAAAGTTTGTGCCACCAGCATTTGCAATCTGGATTTCCGGACCAGAAGCAGGTACATCGTAGCAGTTCCATACAAGATCATCAATAATGGTTCTGTTTCCGCTGTTTCTGATTTCGATGGTTACATTTCCTGATACATTTATTGCTTGTGAAAACGAAGAAGAAGTATCAGAAGAAACAGTAATATCGCCACCATACTGAGTACCGTTAACAAAAACTTTTAAAGTTGAGTTTCCTGTAAATACCCTTTTGTAGTTAAAGCTAAGAGTACCCACACCACCGGTGATAGTAGTTGTGTTAGTCATTGTACTTGTCCTCATAGCAATAGCTTTGCCGTTAAGTGTCTGGTCAGTTCTTGAATCGGTTGCACTCCATGCTACACTGTTATCGCCTGTCCACGTCCTTGTAGAATAAGCACTTGAATTTGCACCCAGGTTATTGAATGTTTCATTGCCTCCCCCGGCACATTCAACAGCATTACGGGTAATACCCGTTGATGTAACATTTTCAGCAGCTTTTAGTGAAGTTCCAACAGAAACTATCATCAAAGCTAACGCTAAGAAAAATCGTTTTGTAAACATAATTAATAAATTTAAGTTGGTATAAATAGTTGTAATTAAGGATTTTGTACCTGCAGGGTTTATCGCTTAACTACTCAAAATTATGTTTAAAGATTTTTACGAAAACGATTTACAGAATAAGTGTTTATTAAGGAAAAGTAATTGCTAATCAGGCCTTTCGAATAGAATATTTTTAAATTCTCAATTTAAAGTTAATTTAGTTAATTAATAAATATTTGGTATTCAGTGATTTATAATCACTATTAACATTGTTCTAATTTGCTTTGCCAATTTGTTTTTATCTTTAGTTAAATATCAATAACAAAAAAGGTAACCCATATTATGAGCTACCTTTATAATTGATAGATGTTTTGAGTTTTATATGTTTATGGATTTAGAAATGTAATTGTCCACAGAATATTTCCCGGGTCCCATAAGTATTATTGTTAGCATAGATACACTATACATAAAAGGTATATCGCGCATGGCAGCCGGATCATGTCCATGCATTATAAAATACCCTGTAGCTGTTACAGCCAGTGCCGGAAGGGCTGCCAGTCTTGTAAACAATCCGATAATTATTAAAAACGGCAGATAAACATTGGCAGCAATTGCCATAAAGCTGTTCAGTGCTTCAGGAAAACCAAGCGGATTGGGTATAACTTCAGCAGTTGCGACTCCTATCCCAAGTTTTTTTAAACCATGTACAACTATTAATTCTGTTGCTACTGCAACCCTGAAGAACAGCATACCGAAGTTCGCAAATGTTGAATTAAAATCAGAGATCAGGATTTGTTTGATATATTTTTTCACGGCTTAATTTTTTTGATAACCTCCAAAGTAATTTACAGGACTCCATTCCGGTATTGCTTTTGGCTGCGGAGCAGCAAACGAACGGAAATCATTGTCAGCATAAACAACCTTACCATTTACAACAGTAAGCTTGGCTTCCATATTTAGTATCTTTTCTTCAGGAACTGAGAAATAATCATCCGAAAGGATAATAAAATCGGCAAGGTAATTTTCTTTTAGTATTCCTCTGTCTTTATCCAGATGGATTAGTTGTGCGCTTCCTTGTGTGAAAAGTTTTAGGGCAGTAGTGCGGTCAACGATATTTTCATCGGCCACATATTTCAGTCCGCCAAGGGTTTTTCCGGTACTTAGCCAGTAAAGACCAACCCACGGATTATAGCTTGCAACCCGTGTTCCGTCAGTACCCATACCAATCCTGATACCCATATCCATCATTTTTTTAAGAGGAACTGTAGCAGCGGCAGCCTGTTTACCATATCGTTTTATAAACGCTTCCCCCTGATAGGCCATTCTGTGTTGAATCGCAATACCACCATTAAGGGCTTTTATCCTTTCAAGATTTTCAATTGAAACTGTTTCGGCATGGTCAAAGAACCATAGCAGGTCATTTAGCGGTGTTTCTTTGTTTATCTCTTCAATTACATTAAGAAAACGGCTGATACTTTCATTATAGGTGGCATGAATCCTGAAAGGCCATCTGTTTTTTACAAGTAACGACAGCACGGCTTTAAGCTGTCCTTCCATGGCAGGGCTAAGCTCGGGTCTAGGCTTGTCGAAGTTTTCAAAATCTCCGGCACTCATTACAAGATTTTCACCACCTCCCTGAACGTGATATTCCATTTTTGGCATCTTGCCAAATTTTTTCACGCCATCCGAAGGTGCATCACAACCATCACCAATTTCTACAGCGCTTATCCATTTAGTATAATCGGCAAGTTCACTTCCCGCTTTTTGCGCAAACAGGTAATAAGGCATACGTACAGTAAGTTCATTGTTTTCGCAAAGCTTTGTTGTTACACCATAATCATCAGGGTAGTTCTGAAAACCACCGCCCGCATCTATTATTGCAGTAACTCCCAACCGGTTCATTTCACTCATAAACAGTTTGGTAGAATTAACCTTTTCTTCAGGAGTGAGTTCAGGTAGTTTAGACAGGGTAGAGTACAGGATAAAAGCATTTGGTTCTGCCACAAGCATACCTGTTGGATTCCCATAAATATCTCTTTCAATTACCCCCCCGTTAGGATTTGGTGTATTAGCATCGAGCTTTAAGGCAGCAATGCCGGCTTTGTTAATATAAGCGTGTCCGTAAAGGTGTAAAACAAAGGCAGGTACGTTACCTGTAGCATCATTAATTTCCTGTAGGGTAGGCAGTCTTTTTTCTTCGAATTGATAGGCATTCCAGCCTCCAACCACACGAACCCATTGTCCCTGCGGAGTGCGTTGTGCCTGTTCTTTAAGCATTGCGAGGGCTTTTTTAAGGGAACGGACACCATCCCAGCGAAGTTCGGTATTATAAAAACGGCCTCCGCGTATAATATGCATGTGTGAATCAAAGAGCCCCGGTACTATTACTTTGCCTTTTGCATCTATAACAGTAGTACTTTTTGATTTAAGCTTTAGGATGTCGGTATTTTTTCCGGTTTTTATAATTTTTCCATTGCTCACAGCAATCGCTTCGGTAATAGTATTGCTTTTATCCAGAGTGTGTACTTTGGCATTGTGAACAATAAGATCAGCCTTTTGGGCAAAGGTCTGGACTGTTATAAAGAGCGTAAGGAATGTGAGGATTTTGGTAATAGTTTTCATGATAGGTGCAGATTGGATTAACTGATAGATAAAATAGGGCTGCGCACAGGGCACAGCCCAAACTTTAACCAAACTAAAGATTATTGCTAATCGGAATAATTATTAATGTTTTAGCATTTCGTGTGCATACTGTACACCTACGCCATAAGCACCGCCATATTGCTTAACCAGATTTGTAACCGCAACATAAGTTTCCTGACGGGCCCAGTCGCGTTGTAGCTCAAGTAAATATTGTAAAGATGTCATTGGATGTGCTCCGGCCTGTACCATTCGTGTAACTGCCATCTCATGCGCTTCTTTAGAAACATCGGCACTTGCATCTGTAATAACATATACATCATAACCTTCTTCGATTGCTGATAATGCCGGGCCTACTATACATACACTTGTCCATAAACCTGCAAGAACAATTTTCTTTTTGCCTTTACCTGTAATTGCTTTGTGAGCATTTACATCTTCCCAGGTATTCATTGTAGTACGATCAATGTAGTTTGATGTCTTTTGTGGATAAAATTCTTCTACTTCCCTGAACACCGGTCCACTGAATGATTTTTCAGCAACAGTAGTTACTACTGTAGGTACTTTAAAGATTTTTGACGCTCCGGCTACAAGTCCTACATTGTTACGTAACTGATCTATTGGAGTACTGCCTACGGCAAATGCCATCTGGCTTTCATGATCTATAAGAACCAGAGTATGATTTGTTGGGCTTAATAATGTTGCTCCCGGTTTTTGGGCAAATCCAGTTAAAGTTGTTAGAGCTACCGCTAAGGTTAAAAATAAATTTTTCATGATGTTTTAAGATTTTGTGATTAAAATGATTATTGATTTTTATAAAATGTTTTCGTTGTTACAATCTTACAAGGCAAAATTGCGATATCTCTAAACCCTGCACATTGAACTATGACAAGAAAAACATCCGGATGTTTTTCTTGTCATTTTCTATATATGCCAAAATTGAAGCCTTTGTTTTATGTTTCTTTAAATCAATAAGTTATGTTTTTTGTTGATTGTTTTTTTTACGATATGCCGTTATTTGATAAACTTTATCGAAATAGCGTTAAAGACATTGTTCACTAATGGAAATAAAAAAGAGGACTATGAGTCCTCTTTTTTATTTTTAATGATGTTTCTACTTTAAAAGATAATGCCTTTTTTTAATCCCCAAACGTTCCATTTTAGAATTAAGAGTAGTGGGAGGGATCTCTAATAAGGCAGCTGCGCCATTTGGCCCTGATATTTTTCCTTTGGTGAATTTAAGAACCGACAGAATGTATTCTTTTTCAAATTCGTTCCAGGGTTTTATAAAAGCATTTTTTGAAATTTCTTTAGCGATACCAATTTGTATTTCCTTTATGGTTTTTTCAGGAGATAAAAGGAAAGCTCTTTCCATAGCATGTTCAAGTTCCCTTACATTTCCGGGCCAGTGATAGACTTTTATAGTATTCAACGCTTTTGCAGCAATACTTTTTAAGCTTTTTTTATTTTTTATCGCATAACGTTGTATAAAAAAGTTGGCAAGATCCGGTATATCATCGGTACGTTCTCTTAAAGCAGGGACTTCGATAGGGAAAACATTAAGCCTGTAGTACAAGTCTGCCCTGAAGTTCCCTTTATTTACTTCGTCCTGTAAATTCCTGTTAGTTGCAGCAATAATCCGTGTGTCAACATTTATATGTCCGTTGCTTCCTATGCGTTGTATTTCTTTTTCCTGTAACGCACGCAATAGCTTAACCTGCAGTTCAAGAGGCATTTCGCCAACTTCGTCCAGGAAAAGCGTTCCTTTATGAGCCTGCTCAAATTTACCTTTCTTTTGCGCTATAGCTCCTGTAAAACTGCCTTTTTCATGGCCAAAGAGTTCGCTTTCCAAAAGATTTTTAGGTATGGCAGCGCAGTTTATTTTTACCAATTGTTTATTGGCTCTTTCAGAATTTTCATGAATGGCTTTTGCTACCAGCTCTTTACCTGTGCCGCTCTCACCAAGTATAAGCACGCCACTGTCTGTATTGCTTACAAGTTTGATAAGGCTGCGTACTTTTTGCATTGCCTCACTATTACCTATAATACCAAGATCACCGGGTATTTCTGATGGTGCTTGTATATCTTCTTCTATCATTTGTGATGAAGGTATAATATTTTCCAGCAGAAGAATATTTGTAATAGTGATGCCTAATTGGGAAGACAGCGATTTAATAATGCGGAGTATATTCCTTTCCGGGACTGCATCTCTTCCAAAACCAAGAAAGGCTACCATCTTACTACGTTTTGTGATTATGGAAAAAGCAGCTACGCTGTGTGTGAAATTCTGAAGCGTATCTTTAAGAAAAGATGGTAGCCCTGTTGTTTTGACAAGTTCTGATTTTGGGATTAAAACCGGTTCAGCCGAGTTTAGTACCTGTTCAAATATTCCCGAACTATCATTAAAAACAGCTGTTTTAAGCTTTATGTATTCTGATGGAATATGATGATAGTACAGCCTGAAATTTTTTGATGTTTCATCTTCAATACAAATCGTAAAATGATTAAAAGCCAATGCATTTTTCAGCTGGTTAGTTACAACTTCACTAAACTCACTCCTGCCGGAAACAGGAGCAAGACTTTCACTTATAGATATTACAAGTGACTGTTCCTGTTCCCGCTGCTGTATGCGTGCTATTATTTCGTTATGACCAGTATTGTTTGTCATGGTTTTGTAGCTTATTGTAAATGCTAAAACGTCAAAAGAGTTGTTATTCCTGTTTTAGCCATATATCGGCATATTCTTCAGGATGTCTTTTAAATTGGGCATGAACGTATGGACAAAGTGCTATAACTTTTAAATTATTGTCTCTGCTATACTTTACCATATCGTTCAGTAACAGTTTGGCATATCCTTTTCCTTCGGCTGAAGAGTCAATTTCAGTGTGGTAAACTGTAAGTTTGTCGTCACGAAGGCTAATAACCATTTCACCTATTTTATTACCCTCTTCATACAGGTTAAAGGCGCCATGTTTTTTCTCGTCGAGTTCCAGTTTTATTTCAGTCATAATAGTTGATTTAGGTTAGTAATGTTCCTGTTGTATACCCAGTTTTTTCATTTTCGAATATAATGTTGTAGCCGGTATCTTAAGTATTTCTGCTGCACCTCCGGGGCCGAACACTTTACCACCACAGCTTTGCAAAGCCTGCATGATATGATTACGTTCCATATCTTCTAATGACTGTAAAGCTCCGCTTTCGTTAGGAATTACATTAACAGAAGTATTTGAAGGTAAATTAATCTCGCTTATTTCTTTACCTCTTGCCAACAAAGTGCTGCGTTCAATCAGATGCTCCAGCTCACGAATGTTACCCGGCCAGTTATATTGCAGTAGCTGGTCGAGTACTTTTGGGGTGAAACCCGAAAGATTCCTGTTAGCTGCTTTATTGAATTTTTCAAGGAAATGATTGGCCAGCAATGGTATATCTTCTTTTCTTTCACGCAGGGAAGGCAGCTCTATCGGAAACACATTAAGCCTGTAGTAAAGATCTAGTCTGAACCTTCCTTCGGCTACTTCACGTTCCAGGCTTCGGTTGGTTGCAGCCACAATTCGTACATCTACTTTTATCGTTTGATCGCCACCAATGCGTTCTATTTCTTTTTCCTGAAGTACACGTAATAATTTAACCTGAGCATCAAGTGGTAGTTCACCAATTTCGTCCAGGAAAAGGGTACCACCGTCAGCTTGTTCAAACTTTCCAATTTTTCGTGAGTTTGCACCTGTAAAAGCCCCTTTTTCATAACCAAAAAGTTCCGACTCTACTAACGATAAGGGCAATGCAGCGCAGTTTACGATTACGATAGGCTTATTTTTTCTATTTGAATGCTCGTGTATTGCATGAGCAATCCTTTCTTTACCAGTACCGCTTTCCCCTGTTATAAGTACTGAGGTTTCGGTTGGAGCTACTATGCTTATACGATTCAGTATTTCCTTTAATAAAGGGCTCTTGCCAACTATACCATTAAAAGCTATAGTTTGAATATTTGTTTCTGAAGAAGTAATATTTACCTGATTTTCCAGTGCATATCGGTAACGCGCAATATCCAGCATTACCAAAAGGTCTTTTTCCCTGAAAGGCTTAACCATAAAACCATAAGGTTGTGTTTTTTTAACAGCTTCCAGGGTTGACTGATTGGTATTTGCAGAAATAAATAAAAATGGGGTTTTAAGCTTCATTAAATCCCATGCCAGATCTATACCGGTTTCATCGCCTTTAAGAATGATATCAAGCAGTACCCAATCAGGTTTTTTGGCAGAAATCATGGTTCTTGCCTGTGCCGCCGATGAAGCTATGCCCACAACGTTATATCCTCCTTTTTTAAGGATAATTTTCAGGTCATTAGCAACAATGAACTCATCTTCAACGATCAGTATTTTTTCTTTATTTTCCATCACCATAAGGCTATACGTTAGCCTCTCTTTTTATAAAGTTAATAGTTATTATAACGCCATTATCAGATTCAATAGTAAAATTACCATCAAGCTGTTCGGCTAATCCCATCATAAGGTTCATGCCTAGAGAATCGCTTTCTGCCGACTCAAAATTGTCAGGTAATCCAACCCCATTATCTGCAATGCGAAGCAGATAGAAATCATTTTTTTCTTCAAAAAGAATGTTTATAATTCCTTTTCGGTTTGGGAATGCATATTTAATGGCATTGCTAATAGATTCATTTAGTATAAGTCCAAGTGGTACGGCCTGCGCAACATCGAGCTCGATAGGAGCTAGGTTAAGCTTAAACTTAATTTTATTTTCCTGATCAAAGCTGTCTTTAAGATATTCTGCCAGCTCTTTTATGTACCATGACATATTGATACTTGAAAGATTATCGGTCTGATACAGTTTTTGATGTATAAGAGACATGGCATGCATTCTGTGCTGGCTATTTTGAATAGCTTCGAGTGCGTCTTCATTATCCAGATAAGCAGATTGCGTGTTAAGAAGGCTAATAACAATCTGCAGATTGTTTTTTACCCTGTGATGAATCTCTTTTACCAGCCACTCTTTTTCTTCAACAAGGCGCTCTAATTTTCTGTTTTTCAGGTTTATTTCTTCCTGTTTAGTTTCGAGTATGGCATTAGTTTTTTGTTTCGTGCAATACCTGCTGTATAGTAAACCCAGAATAATACATAATACTACAAGGCTACCAATAAATATATATCTGATAACCAGTTCGTTTTCAATCCTGGCCTGCTGAAGATCGCTCTTATGGGTAAGAAGCTTAATATTTTTATCTTTTTTCTCAGTTTCATATTTAAGCTGTAAGTCGGCAAATTGCTGAGTACTGCTGATATTGAAAAGAGAGTCATTTAGTTTTTTAAAGTTTTGAAGGTGTTGTATTGCCCCAAGGTAATTGCCAGTAGCAGAATCTGCTTCAAAATGAGACCTTTCCAGTTGCGAAAGGTTAAATAAATCATTGTTTTCTTTGGCAAGATTTCTTAGTTCAGCTATAAAAGTATATGTTTTGTCAGCCTGCCCTGTTTTAAGAAGGTAATGTATTATGGCATAATACATCTTTTCCTGCTCAAGATGATTTTTATATTCACCCTTACTGCATTTTAATAATTTTTCATAGTAAGGCTTTGCTTTATTATACTTTTTTAGTTCACAATATATTAATATGTATAGGGATGGATACTCTGCATTGCAGTATTCACCCGGATAATATTTTACACCATTATTTAATACTTCCAGTGCCTCGGTATATTTCCCTCTGCTATATAATCCGCGAACCGTATTTATAGTGATAGAAGTAACACCTTCAGTATCGTTACCTTCTTTCGCAAGAGCAATAGCTTTTTTATAATACTCAACCGATTTATCATGATACTTCAGTTCAGAATATATGGTGCCTATCAGATTCTCCAATACACAAATCCATTGTTTGTCTTTTTCTTTTTCGCTAATTTTTTCTGCTGCAAGAGCATAAGACAGGGCATCTTTATACTTACCCTGTATCCTGAGATTCAGCGCAAGCATAGTATATTCCTGGAAAAGGTTATATTCCTTTATCCTCTTTTTTATAGCAATAGCCTGTAGTGCATATTTAATAGATGTAGCAGGCTCGTCTGCCGAATTATAAATAATAGATACATTGGTATAGACTCCTGCTTCATCTTTAAAAGCACCTGCCTCTTTATATAATGTCGCTGCTTTTAAATAATATTCGGCATTTTTTGAGACATCCGAACCATCATAATCTATCGCGATAGAATTGTATACATCTGCCGTTTCTTTTTTCAGGTCATGGGCAATCGCATAATCAAGAGCTTTTTGTTTTAGCTTAGTCGCTAATGGGATATTATCTCTTTCCTGTGCTATTCTGCCCTCTAAAAGCATGCTCTGCGCAATTTGAGGCTCAAGGTTGAGTGTACGGCTAATGGCTATTGCCTGCCCGTTAAATAGTGCGGCATTGTCAAGATCATTCTTCTCATATCCTTTTTTATCCACACAATATTTAGCGGCCCAAATCAAATCTCCTGCTTTTTTGGTTTTATCCTTTTCATAACGGAGGCTCTGGGTAATCTGGGAAAATTTGGCGTTATCTTCAGGAGACTGCGCATAAACGTATGCTGTCATTAAACAGACAGTCAATAATACTATTTTATATATCATACGTTTATAAATCATTTTCTTTAGCTGATGAGGATACTTTTAAGACTCCGAATATAGGACAATTCCTTCTTTAAGAATAAGTTTTACAATGCTATTTTAGATGAGATCTCAGCATCCATGCCATCTTCTCATGCGTTTCCATTAGTCCGGTTATAAAATCGCTTGTACCATAATCTTTAAGATCAGAAGCGAAGTAGTCTATGTTTTCCCTGATGAAAATAATAATACTTTCATGATCAGACAGTAACTCCCTGATGAATCCAATACTGTCGTTATTTTCACTTTTAGCTTCGGTAAGCTTGGTAAGGCTAAGGAAATCTTTTAATGTTGCAGGAGCATAATGCCCTAGAGTTCTTATCCTTTCAGCAACACTGTCCATTATCTCATCCAGTTCATTGTATTGTTGTTCAAAGAAAAGATGCTTGTTGTAAAAATCATTTCCTTCTACGTTCCAGTGGGCATTTCTTGTTTTTGTATATAATACAAATTCGTCAGCAAGTAGCCTGCATAATTTTTGTGAACCAATGTTCCTGTTTTCGTCTGTTATTCCGATTTGTGTTTTCATAATATTAGTTTTTTATATAATTACCACAATATTGCCAAAAGTGTAAACTGTTTATTATTAAGTATTAAAGTTACTGTCTTTAATTTTAAATTTACGATATACCGTAAATTTATAAATATGTTTTGTTTGTTTTCGGATATTTATCCTTAGAATTTAAGCTGCATTGTAACACCTGTAAACAGCATGTTTTTTCCTGCCCCGGATGCTTTAAGATAATCCCCGGCTTTAAACCATGTTGCCTCAACACGGAAATATAAATATTGATTTGGCTGGTATTTGATTTCACTTTCAAGTTGATTACCGATTTCATTATCCGTTGTAGTGTCTCCGGGATAAATCATAATAGTATTGGGCCCATAAATTCCATCTTTGTTGCTATATCTCCAAAACATATCATAGTCAAATACCCAATTTAGATTTTTAGCAAGTTCAAGATTTAATGAAGGGTGGATATCTATAAGGTTAGATGGGCCAATAATAGACGCAAGTCCAAAATAAGCTCCTCTTGGGAATAGTGGATTAAAAGTTCCTAATTTATTATCTCCTTTTGTTTTATCCCCGCTTATGGCTTCTATTTTTAATCCTATTTCCGGATTTAGTACCACTGATGGAATTCTGTAACCTGTATTTAACGTAAGTGTCCAGGCACTTACATCTTTTGTATCAACGCTGCCAAACTGATAGACAGCTTCGGCATCATAACGCCAGTTGTTATATTTTCCCCAGATTCGGGTTCCTAAAGAGTGCCTCAGTTCTTTTCCACCAGCGTCATCAAAGTTAGCATTAGCTCTTTTGTAACCCAGATAATACAAGTCAATATTCTTTATTGCAGGAATTTTATTGATTACAAAATAGCTGCCCCAAAATTGTTTTTGCTTATTTGAAGAATCATCAAAAATTCCATCTTCAGCTACTACATAGTGGCTATAAAAAAGATCGGTGTGATAATTTCCAAAATTCATTATCGTTTTTACGGCATCGAAAGACTGGCGATTGTTTGGTCCGTCGCGAACAGCTACAAGGCGTTGCGAACCATAGCTTAGTTCCTGTCTTCCAGCCCTAAAAATTAATTCTCGGTTTTTATCAGAAATAAAATTTACATCAATAAATCCCTGATGTATTTCAAGAGGATTACTGTCAATAGGGCTGGGGTCCATTCTTCCGCTGGCATTGCTGCTTTGCAATTGAATAAAAGCCCTTAGGTATTTTCCTGCATGAAAATCGCTATGGAGTAAGAAACGGTTTAATACATATCCGTCGTTATCTACAGGATCATCGCCCCATTTTTCATTCTTAGCATAAAAATATTGATAACGTATTTCTCCACCTAAGCTAAAATATGTGCTTCCCGAAGCGTTAACCGGCATATATTTTATGGTTTTATACCAGTTGTTCTTAACGGTGTCTTTTGCCAAAACCGAGTAATCTTCGTCAAAGCGGGAAGGCTTAAAATCAGGATATGATTGTGCAAAGCCCTGTAATCCCCATATTAGGGTAAGTATACCTACTATCTGAAGAGTAATTTTATCTTTCATCACTATGTAATTTATTATTTAGAAGGCATCCTTAAAAAAACTACATAAAGTTACTAAGTAAAGTTTTTTTAAGGATTTGTGCCAACTGATTAATTGCGATTTCTTGGAGTCTCTTATTTGCTGAGCAAAAAGTCAAGCAAGTCTTTTTGTACCTGTTCGGTATTTTCCTGAACAAGCCAGTGTCCTGAATTTGCAATTTTTGATTCGGTTACATTTTCAGCAACCAATTTAGAATGGTCTTTAAGAAAAGCAGCTGCAAAATATTCTCCTCCCATTGCTAATAAAGGAGTTTTAATTTTTTTCTTCATAAATATCAAATTGTCTTTTCCATCCTGAGGAAAGGCACCAAACCATTTAAAAGCTGCAGTAGTTCCACCAGGTACAGCATATGCCCTTATAAATTCGGTAGTTTCTTCAGGAGTGAAAGGATCTTTAACGTGCCCAACTACAGGCCAGAAATTAGTAAGGAATTCTTTTTCTTTTCCTTTCACAATTTCTCCCGATGCCGGCCATGCAAAAAAGCCAAACCACCATGCCGATGCCGATACAGAAGACCACACAGGCTCAACTCCCGGTAAAAGTGCATCCATAAGTGCTATTTTATTTACGCTGTCTTCGTATTGAGCAACATAAGCATAGGCAACCATAAGGCCTATGTCGTGACCGGCAAGATTGATCTTCTTATATCCTAACTGATTTACAAGTTCATGAATATCTGAAGCCATAGTTTTTTTATCATATCCACCTTCGGGTTTGTCAGATTCTCCCACACCTCTCAGGTCGGGTGCGATTACAGTAAAATGTTTAGATAGTTCAGGTAATAGTCTGTTCCACATATACCAGTTCTGGCCAAAACCATGCACTAATACCAGAGGATCACCTTTTCCGCCAATTACATAGTGAATTTTAATTCCGTTTACTGTTGCGGTTTGATGTTTAAAATTTGCAGGAGGGTTTGCAGGAGCGATCTGAGCTGTTTCAGTTGCTGCCGGTTTTGTTTCAGCATCATTTAATTCTTCAGTTTTTTTATTACAGGAGATAATTGTCAGTAATAAGAAACCTGATAATAGAATATTGATTACTAATGATTTGAGATTTTGAATGTCCGGATGAAATAATTTAGTTTTCATAATTTTAAAATTTAAGGTTGATTCATAGTTAGTAGCACATATTAATTCGATATGCTAAATCTATTTTCCTAAATCGAGCCTTATTTTTAAAATATTGATTTTCAATATTTTAACTATGTGTTATCGAATGATAATTACGATATTTCGTGAAAAATCGAAAGGGTTTAATAAATGTTATTGCGAAACGGTTTCTTATATAATCTATATGTATCTTTGAGATAATTACTGATTATTATGAAGAAAATAGGATTTTTGTCGTTTGGGCACTGGGCAGATCATCCGTCCTATCAGGCCCGCACGGCTAGTGATACACTACTTCAGTCTATTGATTTGGCAGTTGCTGCGGAGGAACTGGGTTTAGACGGCGCTTATTTCCGTGTACATCATTTTGCCAGACAGCTGGCATCGCCTTTTCCTTTACTCTCGGCAATAGGCGCTAAAACGAGCCGGATTGAAATAGGAACAGGTGTTATAGATATGCGGTATGAAAACCCATTGTATATGGTTGAAGATGCCGGTGCGGCCGACTTAATTTCGGGTGGACGTTTACAATTGGGAATCAGTAGAGGTTCACCGGAGCAGGTAATTGATGGATGGCGTTACTTTGGTTATGAACCTGCTGAAGGAGAAACGGATGCAGACATGGGACGCAAAAAAGCATTAGAGTTTTTGGAAAGGCTTAATGGAAAAGGGTTTGCTGAGCCAAATCCGTATCCTATGTTTCCAAATCCACCGGGATTATTGCGTCTTGAGCCACATTCTGAAGGATTACGTGAACGAATTTGGTGGGGTGCTGCGTCTAATGCTACCGCAGTATGGGCAGCAGAAAACGGTATGTACCTGCAAAGTTCTACTCTTAAATATGATGAAAATGGCAAACCATTTCATATTCAGCAGGCGGAGCAGATCAGGTTGTACAAAGAAGCATGGAAACAAGCCGGACACCAGCGTGAACCGAGAGTTTCGGTAAGCCGTTCCATTTTTGCATTAGTCAACGAGCAGGATAAGTATTACTTTGGACAACAGGGTAAAGCTTCTGATAGCTTTGGCTATATTGAAAGTGATAAAAGGGCAATCTTCGGAAAAAGCTATGCTGCAGAACCGGACAAACTCATTGAAGAACTGTCTCAGGATGAAGCTATTCAGGAAGCGGATACCTTACTATTAACTATACCCAACACTTTAGGTGTAGATTATAATATACATGTATTATCTGCTATACTTGAGCATGTAGCACCGGCATTAGGCTGGCGCTAAGAATTTATACCTAAGCACTGATAATCAAAAGATACATTGATAATAATCTTTAATATCTATTGATTATCAGTGCTTTTATTATTCCGTTTATTTATTAACGAAAAGTTAAACCTGTTTTTAAGTAATGGTTATATGATTGTTTTTCATTTGTCTTTTCTAAGATCAAATGAAAAATAGTTTTTTAAAATTATCTGACGATGAACTTTTGAGGCTCGTTTCCAAAGGAAACGAAAGGGCTTTTGGGGTTATTTTTGACAGATACTGGAAGAGGCTATTTAACTATGCGTATAAAATTTACAGGGAAGAAGAGATTTGTGAAGACATAATTCAGGAAATCTTTATCAGCTTATGGAATAATTCTCAAAAAGCCGTTGTACTTAATCTTGAAGCCTATTTGCTAAAAGCCGTTAAGTATAAAATCGCAAACCATATCCGCAGCCTGAAATTCACAAAAGACCATCTTGATATAATAGAAGGTATATCCATTCCTCAAAAATCAGTTAATGATTTAGAGTATAAGGAATTTGAAACCGGCATTATGCAAAAAATAGAAAGCCTTTCTCCTAAATGCAGGGAAGTGTTCATTTTGAGCAGAATAGAATATCTTTCAAATTCTGAAATAGCCACTAAACTTAACCTATCGATCCACACAGTAGAGAAGCATATTAGTAACGCCCTTAAAGAACTAAGATCCGGTCTTAGTAACTGGCAATATTATGCTATTGTTAGTTCATGTTTACTAAAATACGCTATTCTTTAACTAAAAGTTAAGTTCTGCTTTTTGACTACTTGTTTGCCTTAAAAAATGTGACTTAAAGGCAAAACATATATTTTGAGAAAAGAAGATTTTTTAATTCTCGCTGAAAAATACGGGAATAACACAGCTACAGATGAAGAAAGAGAAATTGTTGAAAGCTTCTTCAACAGTATGCAGGATTCAAACATTGATGAGATCAATTTTACCGGTAAAGATAAATACCTGTATCAACAGATAAAAGGTGAAACAATAAAACCTGTAGCCAAAAGGAGAAGGATCAAAGCATTAAAAATTGCGGCAGTGCTGTTTATAGTTGCAGGCTTGTCTTATACGCTAAATATTATGACTTCATCGGTTAAACAGATAACCGAAACAACATCTAAAGGTCAACAACGTGAAATTACATTGGCTGATGGCAGCCACGTAATTTTAAATTCTAACAGTAGTATTACATTCCCTGAGTCTTTCTCTAATACAAGAGAGATTAAGCTAACCGGAGAGGCATATTTCAAAGTACACAGGGACACCACCAAACCTTTTATAGTAGCAACACA
>QFQM01000384.1 GCA_003243255.1 Flavobacterium psychrophilum
CCCTTTGCTTGCTTAGACTAACGTCCAACGCAATTTACTAAACGCTCTCAATCGATATCAATCATTCATAGTAATCTTTACTGCGTATTCTTGTTCTTCTTGCAGTTTTCCTGAAGACAACTTTACTATCCTGTCGGCATACGAAAAATAACGATCATCATGGGTAATAAGTATAACCGTTTTGTTCATGACCTTAAGGTGTTTTAAGAATTGTTGATAAAAATAACTTCTAAACTCCGGATCCTGGTCTGCTGCCCATTCATCCAAAATAATGATTTCCTTTTTTTCCATGAGCGCCAGTATCATTTGAAACCGCTTCTGCTGGCCTTTTGAAAATCCTTGGTTTGAAGGAAACACATTGTCCTTTAGCACGGTCTCTAACTTCATCGATTTGATGTACTCCCGATATTCGTCTACGTCTAGGTCAAAGCCGTCATAGTTCTCTGTAAACAGATGGTGGTCGGTGAAGACGGCAGAAACGTGATTGGAATAATAACGCCGTGTCTCATCGGTAACAGGTTGTTCATTAAAATAAATCACACCTGCGGATGGATTATACAGGCCTGTAAGTAATTTAATAAACGTGCTTTTACCACTTCCATTACCCCCAGTAACAAAGACCGTCTCTCCTTTACGCAAGGTGAAATCAACAGGGCCTAAGGTGAATTTCCTGCCAGATTCATCTACTCCGTAATTATAGACAACCCTTTCAAATCGGATTGAAGTCATTCTTTCAACGCCACTGTTCTTGCCTACTTGGTCAGTTTCTACATTCTCAACTTCGTCCTCAATCTGTTTAATGCGCTTAAGTGCAACTTTAAGACCTATTAAAAATGGGCTTACTGAAACGATCGAAGAAACAGGGTTCATCATAAATAATATAGTAATAATGAAGACGGCGATCTGAGCTATGGAAAGATTCAGCAACCATGGCAATCCGAATAGCACCAGCCCTATAACAAGATACCAGCTTAACGAACTAATGAGTTCGTTATCAAGATAGAAATTACTTGCCTGCACATCCAATTTCTTTGTTATTAACCGATTCCTTAACAAGTAGTCATCCGCAATGGTGCTACTTCTCTTTGTGCTGATCTTGAGCTCCTTGAACCCGAAGACCAGATCCCTAAGATACCTGTAAAAATCGTTTTGGAGGTCGCGCACTTTATTAATTTTTGCCGTCATCATGCGATTGCGTCTGAGATAAAAAACAAGCAGCATTGCCATCACAGTCAACACCACAGCTCCTCCAATCGTTGAGTTATAAAACAAATATCCAATGCTGCAAAGCAAAAGAAAACTAGAGTTAATAAAATTGATGAAAGCCTGCGGAAGTTGACTTAAAAAACGAATGTCACCAAAAACGGTATAAATACGCTCGCTGCCAATTCGCTCAAAGGATTCGTGATTAGCTCGTCTTAGCATTGTTGTAAAAATAATTTCAAAGTCAAATAGCAGTTCATTAGTCAATATAATCATTCGTCTTTGAAAATGTCTTCTCGAAAGAAGTGCGCCGATTACCAGAGAGAAGTAAACCAAACCCTCTACGACCGTGATATTTGCGCTATCATTCTTTGTGATCATCTGATTTATAAAAATGATAATACCAGTAAACAATAAGTTATTCACGAGGCCAAACAGCACCACTCCAGCATAAAACAATTTTGTTTTACGTTTTAATATTGAAACGAATATTGTACTATCTGCCATGTATAAAACCAGCAACCATGTGGTAGCTTTGGTAATGTTTATTGAGATCCGTATTCCAATTCTTGACGTAAGATAACAAGTTTGCGTTACATGCCAAGTCACCACTAATCAAAAGTTCAAAAAGAACTTTCGAAAAAAAAAGATAGTTGTAAGTTTGCGTGGCAAGGACTCTAAGTTGACTGCTACCAAAGTTCATGAACCGCTAATCTGGTAATCAAGTGACGCAATTAGTCAAAAACTGAAATCCCCAAAATCAGATACTTCTTCTATCTCTATCACACCCGGCTGATCATTTGGTATAGCGGCATTGATGACATAACTATCCAACAGGGACAATGTTCTTAACTGGAGGCGCAATTCCTCAAGAGACTTCTTGCTGTTGATTTCCCGGATTCTGGAATTGTCATAGAGGAAGCCTTGCCCAATGGCTTTAAGTACAGCTTCCTTTTCGGTCCAGTATTGAAAGAAGGGATAGCAAGGTTTGGATCCGACAGCATTCACAGCGACTAGTTCCTCTGTTGATAAGATGCTCTCGAATTCATCGAAGGATACAGATATGATCTCCTCTGCATCAATGCCAACTTTACCTTGGTCACTCACTATACAGAGTACGAGGTTACCGGAATGAGTGATATTAAAGTCCAATAAATCATTAACATAAGGTCGCTTGTATTTTGTCAGCTTAATGTCCGCCAAGGTAAAGTCATACCCCGACAATTCGCGAATTCCCTTAAGTGCCAGCAACCTTCCTAGGATCATCAAAAAACCATCCTGCCGGTTAACGAATGAATGAAACCGTGTTCGCAAATCAATAGGAAGGTGAGGCACAAGTACGTCAAGGAACTCCGTCACGTGATTCGTTAAAAAACAGTAGTATATCCTAATCATACCTTCACTTTACCATGACCTTATGGTAGTACTTCATTAAATACGCTTGCCATACAAAAGCTCCTTTTCTCCGAATAACCGTTCCGCTACTATACCCCTGTTTTTACATTCCGCAATTAGTTTGTTTGATGCGACGATAGGATTAGATTCCTCCGTGTATTTGATGCTGCTGATGAATTCTACCCATGGTTCTTGTCCCATTGCGTAAACATATGTTTCCAAAGGACTAAAGATATCGACCAAGTGCATTCCTTTTTCATAGTTCGACCCTGATAATCGCCTTGAATTATCCTTATCTCTTGCAAGAGAGTCAAATAAAAGGGGACCATACAACCAACTTAGAGGAGCCCCATCACACTCCATACCTAACAGAAGTACATCAATGTCACCAACTATCGAATGCACATGCTGATATACACTTTTTTCCAATATCCTTGAGTCAGCCACGAAAAGTACCTTAAACTGGCCGATCTGCACATGGTGACATATCTTTGATTTAATATCAAGGTCGCTATGCTCCCCTAGAAATGGTATACCAGTGATCTTACAGTCCTTGAACTCTAGGGCTTGCATGTCGTCTATCTCAATGACGTTATTAAACCCAATATTATTGAACATAAGTTTCAAGCTAGGGTCTTGTAACTCCCCCCCACTGTTCCGAGGTACAACGATATTCATTATCTTATGTCTTAGTGGCAGCAGTG